>NZ_NPIZ01000039.1:0-5772 GCF_002251185.1 Prevotella sp. P5-126 | reverse complement strand
TTGAACGTAGGATAGATAGTCCCGTCTGGTTTTCTATTCACGTTGATATACCGTCCCACAAACACGTGTGGGTTACGCTTTACCGGCCATAACGCCTTTGCCACATGCTCCACGAAGAGGTAATGATCCTCTGCATCACGCGTGATCGTACCGCAGAGATACCTGCCCAAAGGCAATCTCCCTGGCTGTTGCGTCATCAGTTTGAGGTCAATCCCCAATTCCGTATGGGGATAGGCCGACGTATGCTCGCGGTAAGCGCAAGCAAATGGTGAATCACCTTGTAGCATGTCGTTGACTACGCTACCGATAATCTGTGGCTCGTGCGATGAAGCAGAACCGTTCTCGACAATCTTTTTTGTCATTGTTGTATAATTTTTAAAAAAAGTATTGTCTCACACTACGCAGGATCATATAGACAATGTAATTCATGTCCTACGCTCGGAGCCGTGTTTCGTTTTTGACCGCTGACTGAAATCTATAAAAGAATGCAGCAGAAACTCCGAATTAGAAATTTCTGCTGCAAAGATATGATAAAGAAAATGCGGAGTGTATTATTTTTCTAATGTATCATTCGCTCGAGGAATAAAAAGGAATGAAAAGGAATTGAAAAGGAAAGAATCAAAGAATTACCGGTGAGATAATGCTTAAAATAGAACAAATCAAGCAATATATCATTAAAATAGGCCAGCAAATCACCCAAAAGGAGGAATGCTGACCTATTTTCGAGGAATTTATAAAGAATGGGAAGATAATATCAAGGAATCATTAGGACAGTAGATTATTCATTGCTTTGTTCCAGTTATTGCTTGTCGCAGTATATAAACCATGACTTTTAAGGATCGTCCAAAGAGGTTTTAGGTACGAATTGTTATAGTCAGATATTTTTTTATTCTTGATATATTGGGCTGTTATCTTGGCAATAGCAGGATCATTACCAGCTTCTTGAATATCTTTAATATAAGCAATTATATTTTCAAGCTGATTATCGCTGTAGAAATGAGGCTTTAGATCATCGATAAGTTTTTTATTCATGCCATTATAATCTATGATATCCCGAATTTGAACAGATAACCATTTTTTCGGATTATCAATATAATCACACATATATTTACTAAGTTCGTCTTCTTGTTCTTGCAATTTGGATAATCGAGATTGAATGTTTTGTACCAAATCCCTCCATTTAGAATCCTTAGGAAGCGTTTCAAGCAAACCATCAGAAGAATCAGCATAAAACATTTTATCTTTGGAACAATAATTTAAAAGAATAGAAACCCACACAATAATTACAGATGCAGCCAACTTTGCATCAACATTATCTTTACTTTCATCATAATCTCGTAAATAACAGAAAAGGCAGTCATAAGAATTTTTAATATCGTAATCGGACGATTGTTTTCTGATTTCATCAATAATTTCGACCGTTTCTATAAAAATTTCAATTGTAGAGAACCGCAAAGTATTCATGCGGCTCTCAAATTGTTTACAACTGGTATTTATTAACCTCATAATGACATTATCCTGTAGAGTGTCATTAATTAGGGCAACTGATTTTGGCTGGAGGCGTTGTTTCATTTTCTGTTTTCTTTATATCGTCAATACATTCATTGAGCCATTTAAGAAGTTCATAGTCGCCTTTTTCAATAGAAAGAGAGGATTTCATCTGAAAATTTTCGATGGCTAAATCTGGCATAAAATACATAGGCACAACCTCGTCATTTAAGCATATCATTCCACTTTTACTCATCTTAACCCTTATTTCACAATCATTTTTGGATACGAATTCTGCAACATTAAACATGGTGTCGATAGCATTTTTTATGCTTAGCTCATTGGTACCCTTTGCGTATTTACTTCCAAAGAAAACCTCTTTTGCTTCGTTTTCTTCACCTCGCTTGATCAACCCATTGATATCGTTATCACTCGAGAAGTTAGCAAATTTTGCAGTCTCCCCATCACGTTTTGCAGTTAGGCAAATCTGAGTCACATAATCGTTATTACTTATGCAACGTCTTTTGATAAGACTCCAAGCTTTTGCACGCATCAAAATCTTTTCAAATTCAATAGTATAACCATATTCTTTTATTAAACGATTAAAATTTGCAGTAAGTATCTTTAAAATCCTATCAATATTACCATTGAAAGTAGAGTAATTTTTTTCAATAGCCACATATTTCACATCTCCAAGATTTAGAAAGATTATATGACAATATGGATAGGAAGATTCTGTCTTTTCTTTATAGTCATCTATATTATTGGTAGTTGTTCCTGTAGGTAATGTTATCTTTATATCTTTATCATCATTAAGTCTAAATACGATGATATTATCATGCTCGGCAATCACATTATTTTGCAAACATACTTCTTCCTTTCCTTTTTTCATGTATATCTGAAGTTTTCCAGCAGTTTGAAATAGCTTTCCAAATTGCTCTTGAACTTTTTCCTTTTCAACTCTTTTCTCTTCTTTAGAATCTGGGTCTTCCTTGAAAGAATACCTACAGAAGACAAACTTCTTTTGCTTCATTTTTTTAGTTTTTGGGATTGAAAAATTTTATTCCCTATCCACAAATGGAATCAGGAGGGTTAATATTCTCGATTGTTTTAGGTTTCTCGTCCATGATATTATGGACGAGACTCTAATGATATATACGTATAGCAAATAGTGTGCCAAAATTGTTGAAAATTTATCTTTTCTGCTCAATACTGAAATTTTGTCACATCTATTTTCGCTCGTGTCAGTCATGCCTTTTCTGATGTCCTATGTGTATTCCGTGGATAACAAAAATTCTGCTGACAACGAGAATCTTTAACTAAAATCCTTGACCAAAATGCGCAACAGTACGTTGCTTCTGGGAAGAATTTTAATGGGGATCGCATCGGAGACGCTCGACATCCTAACAAAAATCTTAAATATAATCTTCAACAAAAACATCCGTGTCCTCCGTGTGTTCCGTGGATAACAAAAATTTCCGGATCACCAACATACAAAAAGAAGAGGCGGTATTCACATACAACCTCTTCAGCCCTTCATAAAAATCCTTATTTGATTTATTTTTTCAGTTGCAAATATACGAATAAAACCGATACCCTCCAAATTTTTCCGTATATTTTTCTCTTTTTAACCGTTAAAATCAAATTTTTTATTTAATTTTGCCGCAGAGTTGCTAAATTGGTTGGCTCGCATACGGGCTGCCAGTTTTCACGATGCACTCCGCGTCTGGAGGGTATGCCCTGCCAGACATTTCTATATCTTATAGGACAGGAACCTGACCCCTGTTTTCCGGACTACACGGATTCTATTTGAAGATTCTTCTCAAGATTTTCGTTAAGATGTCGAGCATCCCCGATGCGATCCATAATAAAACCCTCACCAAAAGCGAGGTATTCGAGCGCATTCTCGTCAAGGATTCTCGTTAATGATTATGTTTTGTGATGTCTGTCAGCCCCCCCCAAAAAAAAATCCACGGAACACACGGAGGACACGGAGAAAGATTTTCGTAGGATGATAAAGACCACTCCCTCAGCCCTCAGACTTCAGACCTCCGACTTCAGACCTCCGACTTGAGACTTCAGGTTACAATCCTTACAGCTTACAGTATTACAGCTTTTGAAAAGCAAAATCGCACATACACAACAATGACTTTTGCGGACTTAATAGTTGGCAAGTGGAACTGTCCCCATGTTTTTTGTCTCCCCAGTTTTCCTTTTCGACAAACTGTGTTAAATATTCTTATAATTTCACTTGAGTTTGCATTATACAATGGAAATTATAAATAAATAATTTAATTTTGCATTGCACTTTTCTCGCAGAAAGCCTGAAGGGGTATAATGTGGGTGGGTGCTGTTTTTATAGAAAGAGCGTTTATCTGACGCTTGTCTTTGACTAGTCGTAATCTCGCAAATTACAAAAATCGTCATAAGGCAAGACAACGATGAATGCTCACGGTGGGTATGTTACGCCCTGCCGTGTGTTGTCGTATATGTACCCCACTTGTGGTGGTAGGATGCGGCTACTCACGCATGGGATTAATATATGCCATGCGTGGGCTTTCTGCGTTGTCCGTCTCGACGATTTGGGCAATGCGAGAGCCTCGACTAGTGGGATGGGCAAAGGCGAATCCCACGCTTTATTTTTGTAGAGACATAACCAACAAAACTATAACAATTTTCGGAGATTGGGGTTCTATCCGTATTTGAAAAGATAGAAACTTATAATGTATAAGATAACATGGGATAAGGAGACAGGCGGAGTGCTGTTGCACTCGCGCATCGTAGAGGGAACGCTTGGAATCTCCCCACGTCCTGTGTTCTTTGAAGAATTGAATCTTTTGGAACTGGATAAGTTAGGTTGGACTTATCCTCATGCAAAAGAACCTATTATGTGGGCTGTAAACAAACAATATTGGTATCGTGGTGTTCGCCTCTTCGATGCTAAAGGTGCTGACATTTACACCAAACCCACATTGGAAATGCAACCTGGCATAGAACCGATGGAGCTAAAACCTGTAGATGTCAAGAAGATGCTCCAGCGTACCGCCGACCTTATGTTCGTTTTGGAGAACGAAGCCATTGAGTTCATTCACGACACCTATCTGGCATACGCCAAGGTGAACAAGACATACGCCAAGGCAGATGCTAACAAACTCGACTTTGAGGCTATGGCGGAGCGTGTGGAGAAAAAGAGTAAGCAGAAGATGGCTGTGGTAAAACAAGATTGCGATTCCTTTGATATTATGCCACTTTCCACTGCCGAGAAGGAGGGAAAACGCGTGCTGCTTTCTACCAAGATCGACCGCTTTATTGCCAGTTTCTCTGGTGGTAAGGATTCACAAGTGGTGCTCGACCTTTGTACGAGAGCCATTCCACCAACAGACTTTGAGGTGATATATAGCGATACGGGCTATGAGTTGCCTCCATCGCTAACCTTATATAAAGAGGTGGAGACATACTACAAGGAGAAATTCCCTACCCTCAACTTCCTTATGGCTCGTAACCATGAGTCTGTACTCAATTATTGGGATAAAATTGGCACACCAAGTGATAATCACCGCTGGTGCTGCTCGGTAATGAAAACAGCTCCGTTGTACAGAATGTTGATGTCTGGTACAGATAAACGACAAAAATTCTTAGCTTTTGAAGGAGTAAGAGCAGAAGAGTCAGTAAGTCGAAGTGAATATAATAGAATAGGTAAAGGGGTAAAACATAAATTTGTAGTAAACGCACGTCCAATATTGAGTTGGAATACAACTGAAGTTTTCCTATATCTGTTAGAACATGATTTGCATATAAATTCAGCATATCGTGTAGGAAAGCCTAGAGTAGGATGTGTCCTTTGTCCATTTGGTTCTCCCTGGGATGATATGATAGTCAATAATTGCTATTCAAGTAATCTTAAGCCATTCTTGGATAGGATTGAATCAAATGTTGCTTCAAGAAAAATTCCAAATAAGAAAGAATATATTGCAGAGAGAAAATGGAAGCTAAGAGGCAGTGGTAAATTCTCTGAGGCTAAGACCTCCGTTTCGTTTTCTTCGTCTTCCAATAAATGGCAAGCAATAGTGAAAAGTGCAGAAAAAGAACTATTCACTTGGTTTCCAGTTCTTGGCAAGTATAGTATAAAGGAAAAACAAGAATTTATTATTGGTGAATTGGAGTTCAAACATGAAATATACCATTTTGAAATTCGTTTTGGCAAGAATATGAATGATTTTACATTCACTTTGTATGACAATAATAATATACAACTAAGATATTATTTAAGACGAATTATCAATA
>NZ_NPIZ01000038.1:0-72690 GCF_002251185.1 Prevotella sp. P5-126 | reverse complement strand
GTAATCAACCCCACAAGTTCATCCCTCAACCCCACAACCTCAAAGGATAATAGGGCTCAAAAGCTAAAAACATTCTTTTCAATCATTGGAGAGAATGGGGCGAATCTTAAGATGTTAATGGAAGGTATGCACCTTAGGGACAGGAAGAGCTTTGTAAACAACTACATCAATCCCAATCTGTCGGAAGGATATATTGCTATGCTGTACCCAGAGATTCCAAATCACCCAATGCAATCATACTATCTAACGAAGAAGGGCAGAGAGTTGCTGGAGCAACTATAATTGCCGAAAGGGTTGTCTATAAAGTTGTCTAAAGGGTTATCCAAAGAGATCTTAGGTACAGTTGTTGTAGTGTTTAGGCCAATGTCGATAAAAGAGTTAGTTGTTTCTGTTCAAACGTAAAAGAGTTGATAGTATGAATATTGTAGAAGTCAATCCGTCGGGAGGTTGTCATGTCGTTATACTGGGAGCTGGTGCCAGTATAGCAGCATCAATTCGTGATCCGGAGGAACATGGATTGCTGTTACCTTCTATGAACAATCTTCCTGATGTCGTGGGACTTCATGGGTGCTTGAGCCATTTCCCACAAGAGCTGATTCAGGACAACTTTGAGGCAACGTATAGTAATATTGTCGAACATGATCCAGACAATCCATATCTGAAGGTTATGAATGATTTGATCTATTCATATTTCGCTTCGATGCTTCTTCCTCTAAAGCCTACGATATATGATTATCTCATAATGTCTTTACGTGATAAAGATGTTATAGCAACCTTTAACTGGGATCCTTTCCTGTATCAAGCCTGGTGGCGTAATGCACTTCATGGGAGTAGCCCTCAATTGCTATTTCTACATGGTAATGTGGCTGTTGGCTATAACAAAGAACATAATATGATAGGTAGAGCTGGTATGTATACAAAAGATGGTAACATTTATTTTGAGCCAACAAAATTACTATATCCTGTTAAACATAAGAACTATGCTTCTGATTCTTACATTAAGAAGGCATGGGATATTTTACAAGATCGTTTAGATAAGAGTACCTGCAACACACATAACGTTACCATTTTTGGATATAGTGCGCCTGTGTCTGATGTTGAAGCAATGGGATTAATGAAGAAAGCGTGGGGGAGTGTTGATGATAGAAATCTTGAACAGTTTGAAATCATTGACGTAAGGAGTGAAGAGGAGGTGACCTATTCGTGGAGAGATTTTATTCATACTCATCATTATGACTATCGTACATCTTTCTTCGAGAGTTCTCTGGCATTGTATCCTCGAAGAACTGATGAAGCTTTCTTCTGCCATTATTTACCAATTACACCCGAGGAGGCATTTGTTGAATCTAATCCTGTCCCCCAGGATTTCCAAACCTTTGAGGAAATGTGGGATTGGTATCAACCTCTAATTGACAGAGAGTAGTATGACTGACGAAGATAAAAATTCAATGTGGTAATAAGTGTTAATGGGGCGTTTCATGGTATTTATGTCAGTTTGTAAAACCTTGTTATAGGGGCCAAGTGGTGCAAAAGTGGTGCATTTGAGATATAAGAAAATCGGCAAACGATTGATTATCAACCATTTGCCGATTTTTAAAAGTGATCCGCTTGGGGCTCGAACCCAAGACCCCAACATTAAAAGTGTTGTGCTCTACCAACTGAGCTAGCGGATCATTGCCTGAAAGCGGATGCAAAGGTACGAAGTTTATTTGAAACCGCCAAATATTTTTCTGATTTTTTTGAATTATCTTTTATGCATGTGCCAAATATGGAGTACTTTGCGACGTATTGCAGCGTAATTTAGTATGCCGACAAATATATAAAGTGCTATGCCTGTGAGTAGGCTCGGTGCAAGTGTTGCAGCACTGAAACTTGGATAGAGACTGCCGAAAAGTGGGATGTAATATGTGCGCAGCATGACTATCAGTAGTATGGCGATGACCAGTACCAGCGTATTGACGGTCAGTGTCAACAGGTGGTAAGGACGTGCTACAGTAGAAGGTCGATAACCGATGAGCAGTAGGGTGTCTATCTTTTCCGTGTTCTTTTGTAAGAGCAGGAAGATGCTGAGCAACAAGACATAGAACGCCAAGGCACTGATGAGGAGGCCAACGGCAATGACGATGCCAGTGGTAATGCGCAGAAAAAGAGCAGTGCGTGCTGATTCTGCATCGTCTGCCTCGGTTTCGTATCCTCGGTCGTCAAGGAAAGTAATGAGACGGTCGTCTGTTGGATTGTCAACGCTGATAATAAGACGTGATGGGGTGGCACTGCGGTTGGGTGACAGCCGACGATTCATTTCGTCAATGAAGCGTTGTGGCACCAGAATGGTATTGAGCTTTTTGGAGAAGGCAACCACATGGCCTGTCATCTCTACAGTTTCGTTACTACCGCGCAAAAGAAACCGGATCTTTACCATTTGTACAAGACTCTCAGAAAGTGCGGGAAGTCCTTGGCTGGTAGCAAAGCCGAAATTATAGAGGTTGAGATAGTTGCGTGGCAGAATGATGGGAATATCTGTATCGCCTGGTTGCCATTGCCAGTGAGACAAATCCACATCGATAAACTCATCGGGCACGGCTTCGAAAAACATATCGGTGGAAAACTGTACACCTAATCTTTGGCTACCTAAGGTGGCAACCACCCCAAAGCAAGATGGGGTGAAAGTTCCCACACGAGTGGCAAATGGTTGTTGGCGCATCTCCTCTATTTCTTCTGGTGAGAAGGTTGGCGCTGTGCCAGTCAACGTGCCGATAGTGTTCACGTGTTTAGCCACCACCATCTGCCCAGGTCGCATAAAGCTGTCTCCACCGGAGAATATCGGAATGATATCGGTGGCAAACTGTATGGCAGCCAATACGATGGTCATGCCACACAGGTTGGCAAGTACAAAACCAGCCAACTGCCATGCATTCATTCCACGGCTGAGCAGTTTGTAGAGCAGATGATGATGGCTCTTCACGTAGTTCTGTTATTTATTCAAGTTTCGCAACTGAGGGAATTGATTGAAGTTAAAGAACGTTTTCGTTAAGCCAGATGAGCAGACCCGAGCTCGTTCGAGGTCTGCCATGGCGAGAAAATGTGCCATAAAATGGAACGTTTTCGTTAAGCCAAATGAGCAGAATAAAGCTCGCTTTAATTCTGTCATGGCGAGAAAAGGTGCCATAAAATGGAAGTTATCACTCCCTACGGTCGTTCGGGAAGTTAAGAGACAATAGCCTTTTGCCGTAAGACGTAGGACATTTGTCCCTTAACTTCTCTCTAACTTCCCTAACTTCCCTTAACTTCCCCACATGCGAAAGTTCTGTTATTTATTAGTTGAGTCCAAACTGTCCGAGCATGATGTCTGCCAGAATCTCTAGAGGATCCTTGTCGGCATCGTTCATATTGACACGGAAGTCAACCTTGGTATCGGCTGTGTCGTAGATCTCGATGCTCTTAATACTCTCCACAGCCGATTGGGCAGCCTTAGCTTGACTGCGGGTGCAGAATCCTTGTATGGCTTTGGCTGCCAGCTGTGCACCGATATGAATATACACGCGGTGGCCTTTGATGTCGCTTTTCGATACAGCAGGCTTGGCTTCAGCAAATGGCTCGCCACCAATAGCCAAATAGGTAGTACCGTTCTTTTCGCCAAAATTCATCTCTTTGCTGCTCTTGATGCCCAATTGGTTGAGCGCTTCAATAATCTTCTTGTCCTTGGTCTTCAGATAGAGACATACGTTGGGGATGAAGCCTTCCCACTTGCTGATACCTGCGGTGAAGTCGCCATCGATGGTTCCCAGTACACCCTTAGCCATTTCCAATTGGTCGGATTTGATGGTCTTTTGGTTTTTGAAAACACCCATCTTCTCGAGATAGTCGAAATAGGCTTTACCGTCAATATTGCAGAAAATAGACATGCCGTCTGCTGCGATGTATTTGGCATAGTCGCCGTCGATATTGCGCATCAGCTTCTTTCCTTCTTCAATATTCTGCTTCCAAGCATCACTCTTAGCAATGGCTTCTACGGAAAGCGTAACAGAACCCTTCTCAGAACTCAGGTCAAGGAGTATTGAGAGGTCCTTCATGTCAAGACCGTTAGGCAGTAAGGCTTTCTGTTCTGCGGTCAACTGATTTTGTGCAACACCCATGGGAATGAGCACCTGCATGATGCCTTTTGCATCAGCGAGTTTGCTGAAGTCGTCACTCTCTGCCATTGTACCCTTGGTGTCAGCATTGAACTTCTTGATGACATCGTCGATGGTGCCGTCAGAAACCACGAAACAGTCATCGTCGAAGGCAATCACATTGGTTCCTTCTCCGATATATTGTATGCCGTCTTTTTCTTTTGGAGCCTTATCCAAGGCGGTAAGCAACTTCACGAAATCGTCTTTGTCGAGCAGTTCGCCCACCAGCAATGCATTTTTGCCTTCGGCATTGGCACTTACCCATAAGGGTTGGCGTAGGTCGATACCGGCCTTAGCAGGATCTTCAGCTACAGCTTTCAATACTGCTTTAGCTTCTGCATTCTTACCCATAGCCTCCAGATTCTTTGCCAGCTGCTGTTTTACGGCATCGTTGTCGGCAGCTTTACTCTTGTCGAGAATCTGCTTTACATCGATGCGCATAGTAATGGCATCGTCAGGCAGGAAGCGTGCTGTCTTACTGGATTTCGAACACGAGGTGAATGCCACAACAGCTACAAGGAACATCAGGGCGAGTTTCATCGTTTTCTGTTTCATAACATTTAGGTTTAAGGGTTATTGTATAAAAGGTGAATAGGCTATTGTTGTTCGGCTTGAAGTGCTTTCTTGTAACATTCGCGGCAGAGCGGTTCATACTCCATGGTTTCGCCCAAGAGTACACGACGGTCGCTGTCAACGGTGCGGTGGCTGACATACGCCAGTGAACCGCATTTTACACAAATGGCATGTACCTTCGTTACATCATCAGCAATGGCACAGAGTGCTGGCATTGGTCCGAAAGGAATGCCTTTAAAGTCCATGTCGAGTCCTGCCACGATGACGCGCACACCACGGTTGGCCAACTGGTTGCATACGTCCACCAGACCGTCATCGAAGAACTGTGCCTCGTCGATACCCACCACATCGATGTCACTTGATAGCAACAGAATGCTGGCAGACGACTCAATAGGAGTTGATGAGATGGTGTTATGATCATGGCTCACCACCTCTTCATCGCTGTAGCGTGTGTCGATGGATGGTTTGAAAATCTCGACTTTCTGTTTTGCAAACTGGGCACGGCGTAAACGACGTATGAGTTCTTCTGTCTTTCCTGAGAACATCGAACCGCATACTACCTCTATTCTGCCTGGGCGGCGCACTTCACCAATCATGTTTCCTGTAATCATGCTACAAATGTAGGCATTTTATTTGAATTACACCAATATCTTCTCTTACTTTCGATAAAAAACTTCTATTTTCTCACAAATCGGTCATTAGGATTTGCTTCTGCCTTCGTTTTCTCGCCAAGGCAGAGTTTTAGCAAACTTGCTTAAGCGCATTTGACTTAACGAAAACGGGGCATTGGTTTTTAATTTCTCTCTATTTCTGCTGTGTAAAAGGAATGTCGTAGGTGATAAGCTTTAGTGAATAAAAGTTACTTTCATCCCGTAACAACAAGAAAAATAATAAATTTCTTTGTGTTTTCCATGCTTATTCGTAACTTTGTCCCCTGTTATGGGTATCCTGTATATCGTTCCCACGCCTGTTGGCAATATGGAGGACATGACTTTTCGGGCAGTCCGTATCTTGAAAGAGGCCGACCTCGTGTTGGCGGAAGATACGCGCACTTCCGGTAACCTGCTGAAACATTTCCAGATTCAGCAGCATTTACTTTCGCATCATAAATTCAATGAGCACGGCACAAGTGCATCAATAGTAGAACGGCTCAAAGCCGGACAAACCATAGCCCTCATCAGCGATGCGGGTACACCAGGTATTTCCGATCCCGGATTCTTCTTAGTGCGTGAAGCGGTGCGTGCTGGCATAGAGGTGCAAACCTTGCCTGGTGCAACGGCATTCGTGCCGGCCTTGGTTAGTAGCGGTCTGCCTTGTGATCGTTTCTGCTTTGAGGGATTTCTGCCTCAGAAGAAGGGACGCCAGACCAAACTACAGTCGCTGGTTGATGAAGAGCGCACGATGATATTCTATGAGTCACCCTACCGTGTATTGAAAACTCTCCAACAGTTGGCAGAGGTGATGGGACCCGATCGTCAGGTTAGTGCTTGTCGTGAGATTAGCAAAGTACACGAAGAGAGTGTGCGTGGCACTTTGGCAGAAGTCATTGCCCATTTTCAAGAGCACGACCCACGTGGCGAGTTTGTCATAGTCTTGGCAGGCAAGCCCACATGAAAGTAAAACACTTATGTATAATATAAAATAGGTAATAAGACAAAACACAAGAATTATGAAAAAGATGATAGTTTTGGCCATTGGCGCCATGATGCTTGTGGCTTGCGGACAGAAAGGTCCGAAAGCAGAAGAAGTGAAGATAGCCCAAAAGACCGATTCACTCAATCGCATCATCCAACAGAAGGATAACGAGATCAACGACATGGTTTCCACCATCAATGATATCGAAGAGGGCTTCCGTGCCATCAATCAGGCACAGAATAGAGTTACCGTTGCCCAACAGGGTGAGGGTGCCAATGCTGTGGAGCGCATTCGCGAAAATATTCAGATTATCCAGCAGACCATGCAGCACAATCGCGAACTTATCAATAAAATGCGCAACCAGCTTCGCCAAAGTTCGGTAGCAAGTGATGAACTGCGCCGCACCCTCGACAATCTCACCCGTCAGATGGAAGAGAAGGATGCTCAGATGCGTCAGCTTCGTGCAGAACTTGAAGCCAAGGATGTGCGCATCGGTGAACTCGATAAGGAGGTGACCAACCTCAATACCAATGTGTCATCGCTGAAGGAGGAAAGCAGTCAGAAGTCGCAAACCATCTCTGTACAGGACAAGCAGCTCAATACCGCATGGTTTGTTTATGGTACAAAGAAAGAACTCAAAGAACAGCGTATCATTGTAGATGGTAAAGTACTCCAGTCAAACTTCAATCGCGACTATTTCACCAAGATAGATATCCGTGTGGATAAGGAGATACGCCTCTATTCGCGTAGCGCACAACTACTCACCTCACATCCGCAAGCCAGCTATACGCTCGACCGCGATGCCAACAAGCAGTATGTGCTTCGCATCACCAATCCACAATTGTTCTGGTCCACCAGTAAGTATCTCGTGGTATTGGTGAAATAAAAACACGATATAAACACAATACATACAAATAAAGATTAAATGAAGCGGATTTTAGTTCTTCTGTTGGTGGCGATTACAACATCGTTGCAAGGTTTTGCCATTGTTAGAAGTCAACAAGTGATGAAAGAGATTGCCAATCGGCAATTGCAACAGATGGGTATCAATGGAATGGTGACACTTGCCACCGAAACCAATACCTATGCCATCTATCGTAGTGCCATGCAGGGATTTGTCGTCGTGGGAAAAACAAGCGAAGGCAGAGCGGTGTTAGGTTATTCAAAAACCAATTTCGATGCCAAACATCTGCCTTGCGGATTGGAATGGTGGTTGAAAGCTACCGACAAGGCATTGCAACAGCAACATTATTCTGCCGATGAGCAACCAGACTTCACGGTAGTTGATAATCTGTTGCAAACGAAATGGGGACAGGATATGCCTTATAACTACTATTGTCCAACAGTAAAGGGAGAACACCTGCCTTGCGGATGTGTGGCAACAGCCATGTCTCAAGTGCTTCGCTATTATGCCTATCCCACTCATGCAGAAGGTCCTGGACGTTATACTACTGAGATTTATAATGAAACCTTGAATGCCTATTCCTCAAAGACTGTGGTGGAGAACATCAAATCCGACTACGACTGGGACAATATTCCTTATGATCCCCGTGCTGCTGACGTAACAGAAAAACAGCAGCAGAACGTAGGACAGTTGGTCTATGACTGTGGTCGTGCCGTTAATATGAATTATGCCTCAAAGGGAAGCGGTGCCTATTCAGACGATGCGGCAGCAGCTTTTGCTACGGTCTTCGGTTATAATGAGGATGCCACCCATTATGTGCTTCGCGACTTCTATTCCGACAGCGAATGGATGAATATTGTCTATACTGAATTGGCAGAAGGACGCCCCATTATCATGGGAGCCAGTGATGACTCAGGCCGAGGTGGACATGCATTTCTGCTGACTGGTGTTGATGCCAACGGTATGATTTATGTTAACTGGGGATGGAATGGTGTTTGTGATGGTTATTATGCCATCGACAAACTAAATCCTGATAACAGCTTTGCCTTTAATTCCGGACAGGAAATCATCACACGACTCATCCCACAGAAAGAGGCTGTGACAGGAATGCCCTTTGAGTCGCACATGGGATGTACCTCGTCGCTCAGCGGTCTCTTGATCACACCCGAAGGACAGCTTAGTGTATCGCGCATCAATCTCTTCAATACAGGCCATCTGGATTTTGATGGTACAGTAGGAGTCCTTTTGGAGAATACCGCAGAAGGTTCCACCGAAAAGCAATATTTCGAATATGTCAATATCAATCTGGCCCCCTATGACCGATACAATGGCTCAGCACGTCAGACCTATGATCTTAGTGGCTTGACAGCCGGCACCTATCGCGTGCGTCTTGTAGCAAAAGATGTAAAGGATGCCGATTATCGACCAGTGCGTGGTCTGGGTGGCAAGTTCTACGAACGCCTATTGACCAAGTCTGCTGATGGCACTTGCGAACTCGCCGAACAGACTACAGGCATTCATCAGGCTAAGGTGGCGACCGATACCAGCGTGCACTATTACGATATGCAGGGTCGTAGCGTATCTGCCAACCACCGCGGATTGACCATTATTCGGCAGAATGGCAAAACCAGAAAGGTGATGCGCTAACACATCAGAAACACGTTTTCGTTAAGCCAAATGGACAGAGTTAAGTTTACTTGAACTCTGCCCATTTGGCGAGAAAAGATGCCATGAAATGGAACAAATAAAAAAATACAGAATAAAATTATCAAGTACAAAATATTTATTATGCGTATTGGCTGTAGTCATTACTTTCGTATTCTCTTCATGTAATTCCGAAAATGAAACACCGGTAGATTACAATACTTTGCCCGAATCAATAGCCAAGGATTTCAGTAATCGCTACGGAGCAAATACTATAAAACAGGTTTGTTCTGGTAATAATTTCTACCCCCATCCGTGACACTCCATGTCATTCATTTGATCTTTGATTTATTTGTTGTGATATGCCCTTGGCTTATATTGTCAGGAACAAATTATAAAAGCACTATATGAGTGTGGGTAAAAATATCTATAATAAAGTTAAAGTATATTAAATATTGAATCAAAACTGCCAAAACTCTTGCATTTCGGGGGTGTCATGTTGTATCTTTGTGTTTCAAGCCGAGGATGATTTCAAAAACAAGAAAGAAACCTTTAAGCCAAAAATCAAACAAATAACCCAACAACTAAAATGCTGCTTATGTTTACAAAATCAACAAATTCCCATGCTATCAGGTCACGACAGAAGGCCCACGATTTCCCGATCACTTCTCGTTCGGTTCCCGTTGACTTCTCGTTAGGTCCTCGTTCGTCTCTCGTTCGTCTCTCGTTGCTTATTCGTTAGTCTATCGAAGACCGATCGAGGACCGAACGAGGAACAAGCGAAAAACGAACGAAAGAGCAACGAACGTCGATCGAGGAACCGACGAGAATCTATCGAAAACTCGACGTAAAGCCACCATCATGGCTGGCAAAACACCCTTCTGCAACCACAAACCGACAATATGTCTTTTTGCTTCTACTCTGCCGATGTAGAACCCCTTGCTTCCTGTCCACACTGAGCATTTTCGAGGCGAATAAAGCCATTTCGTCCATCCCGTGGGCCTCTATGGTCTAACCATGTAGAAACCCCTTCACGGGCTTCAAGTGCTTTGTTATTCTCCAGACAACCGACAGAGATAATCCTCTGTCCACCCCAAACACCCTGCCGCAAGCCCAACAGCCCCATCCTCATAGGCCAAACCGTAAAAATCATGCAAAGCCACACAAGAGTCCTCCATATTACCATTTTGTGTAATGTAAGTAAGGTAACTTTACGACGGTAATGTAAGAAGCATCTAATATATTTACAGTATAATAAAAAATTATGCTCTCCTCACGGAGAACATACTCTCAAAATTTGGTATGGAAAATATCAATTACATGATCATTTTAAACACCTGACCAATTTTCAGATCCTGCAGATAAGATCCGTTGTCTGCGATGTTCAGAGAGAAGGTGGATGTGGGCTTATTTTGGTGGTATCGTAGGAAAATGGCGTTGGAGATTATTGGATTCAGGCAAATTTTAATCTGTCGGAAGTCAGGTTTGCAGGTAAAACATCTTGCTTTTTTGTAGCATTGTTGGATGGGGTGGAATCGTGTGAATAGTTAGTATTCATTAGTGTTCTGAATAAACACTTATACCTATATATTATACGCGTGCGCACGTGAAGAGTTATAGTTTCGTTAATAAATTCGCCGAAAATTCGTCAAAACGAAAAAAAATAGGCGCAAATGCTACTTTTTTTAAGAATAACCTTGTTTATTGTGAAAAAATGTTGTATATTTGCACGGAAATAGTGAGCAAAGTATAATAAGTGCAAACTTTAATGAGAAATGAGTGGAAATTTATATGCATAATTAGTGAATAATTAAAGCATAATTCCCGTTGATCGGGTCAAGACGAAATATCAATTATATCAATATTATAACTTAATAATTAACGAGAGTGTTTATGGAAAAAAGACTCATGATGTTTTTGGCAGGCTTGTTCCTCAGCCTTGGAATGGCCTTTGCCCAGACAAAAGTCACTGGTACCGTAATTTCTCAAGAGGACGATCAGCCCATTATTGGTGCTTCAGTTCTCGTACAGGGCCAGCGCTCCGGTACAGTGACCGATGTTGATGGTAAGTTTACCATCAGTGTGCCATCAGGCAAGAAAATCACTATCAGTTACATCGGTATGGAACCCCAGACCGTAACACCTAAGAACGGTATGACCGTGACGCTCCGCTCCAGTGCAGAACTGCAGGAAGTGGTTGTGACCGGTATGCAGAAGACCGACCGCCGACTCTTTACAGGTTCTACTACTAAGGTGGATGCCGAAAAGGCCAAGTTGGACGGTGTGGCAGATATCTCCCGTTCGCTTGAAGGACGTGCGGCTGGTGTATCGGTGCAGAACGTAAGTGGTACTTTCGGTACAGCTCCGAAGATTCGTGTTCGTGGTGCTACGTCTATCTATGGCTCATCACGTCCCCTTTGGGTTGTTGATGGCGTCATCATGGAAGATGTGACCGAGGTTGATGCCGACCAATTGTCATCAGGTGATGCAGAGACATTGATTTCTTCTGCTATTGCTGGTTTGAACGCAGACGACATCGAATCGTTCCAGATTCTGAAAGACGGTTCAGCAACTTCTATCTACGGTGCACGTGCCATGTCTGGTGTGATCGTTGTGACCACTAAGAAAGGTAAGTCTGGACAGACCCGTATCAACTACACCGGTGAGTTTACCATGCGTTTGAAGCCTTCTTATTCAAACTTCAACATTATGAACTCGCAGGAGCAGATGGGTATCTACAAGGAGTTGGAGGCCAATGGTCTGATCAGCTTTGGTCGTACCTACCGTGCTTCATCAAGCGGTGTCTATGGTAAGATGTATCAGTTGATGAACACTTACAATCCTGCAACAGGTTCGTTCATGTTGTCTCAGACTGAAGAGGCTAAGAATGCTTACCTCCGTGAGGCTGAGATGCGCAACACCAACTGGTTTGACGAGTTGTTCTCTAATGCTATCCAGCAGAACCACTCTATCAGCATGTCAACAGGTACCGACAAGGCTCAGTACTATACCTCGTTCTCTATCATGGACGACCCAGGATGGACCGAGCAGTCAAAGGTTCGCCGTTATACTGCATCTATCAATGCCATGTATAATGTGAACAAGAAGGTCACCCTCAACATGATTGCCAATGCCAGCTACCGTAACCAGCGTGCTCCTGGTACTACCAGTCAGAGCGTCGATGCGGTGACCGGTAATGTAAGCCGTGACTTCGACATCAACCCTTACTCTTATGCGATCAACTCAAGCCGTGCGCTTGATCCTAACGAGTTCTATACTCGTAACTATGCTCCTTTCAATATCCACAATGAGTTGGCAAACAACTTCATGAACCTCGACGTAGTGGATTTGAAATATCAGGCAGAACTCAAGTATAAGCCCATCAAGAAGGTTGAGCTTACTGTACTCGGTGCCTACAAGTACTCTACCACTACTCAGGCCAACGAGATTCACGAGAACTCTAATATGGCACAGTCATTCCGTGCAATGGACGATGCCACCATCCGTGACAACAACCCTTGGCTCTACACCGATCCCGATAAACCCAACTCCAAGCCTGTATCAGTGCTTCCTGTAGGTGGTTTCTATCGTGAGACCAAGTATAAGATGACCAGCTGGGACTTCCGTGCTACTGCACAGTATAACGATGTATTCAACGAAGACCATATCGTGAACCTCTATGGTGGTATGGAAATCAACGATACACAGCGTAGCCGCAGCTACTTCAACGGTGTAGGTATGCAGTATGACATGGGTTACCTCGGATCATACGACTACCTCTTCTTCAAGCAGTCAGCAGAGCAGAACGCTATGTACTACAGCTTGAGCAACAGCTATGGTCGTGAAGTTTCATTCTTCGCCACCGCTACCTATTCTTGGAAGGGCCGCTACGTTATCAACGGAACTACCCGTTACGAAGGTTCTAACCGTCTGGGTAAATCTCGTTCAGCACGTTGGTTGCCTACATGGAACGTCTCTGGTGCATGGAATGCTCACGAAGAGCCTTGGTTCCAGAAGACTTTCAAGACTGCGTTGACACACGCTACCCTGAAGGCTTCTTACTCACTGACTGGTGACAAACCTGCTGTGACCAACTCACAGGCTATCATTCAGTCGTTCAACCCCTGGCGTCCATTCGCAAGCGATAAGGAGTCTGGACTTAACATTTACGACTTCGCTAACCCCGATCTGACCTATGAAAAGAAACATGAGCTCAACATTGGTGTTGACCTCGGCTTCTTGAACAACCGACTCAACGTACAGTTCGACTGGTATCGTCGTAACAACTACGACTTGATCGGTATGCGTACCACCAACGGTACCAAGGGTACTATCAACGAGTTTGCCAATGTCGCTTCTATGCGTTCACATGGTGAGGAACTCTCTATCTCTTCTAAGAACATTATCAGCAAGGACTTCAAGTGGAACACCGACTTCATCTTCTCTCACGTGAAGACTAAGATTACCGAACTCGACAACCGTTCACGTTTGATCGACATGGTAACCGGTACCGGTTTCGCTAAGAAGGGATATGCTTACCGTTCACTCTTCTCATTCGACTTCAAGGGACTTAATGCCAATGGTATTCCTCAGGTAGTTAATGAAAGTGGTGAGGTGGTAACCAGCGACATCTACTTCCAGAGTCGCGATATCGACTACCTCGTTTACGAAGGACCTACCGATCCTACCATTACCGGTTCACTCGGCAACTCGTTCACTTATAAGAACTGGCACCTGAACATCTTCGCTACCTATGCTTTCGGCAATGTGGTACGCCTTGATCCTGCTTTCTATGCCAGCTATTCTGACCTCGACGCTATGCCGAAGGAGTTCAAGAACCGTTGGACCGTTTCTGGTGACGAGAACAAAACCACTATCCCTGCTATTCCTGACCTCCGTCAGCTGCAGGCAGACACTCAGCTCTCTTATGCTTTCAACGCTTACAACCGTTCTACCGACCGCGTTGCTAAGGGTGACTTCATCCGCATGAAGGAGATTTCAGTGTCATACGACTTCCCACAGACTTGGCTCAACGCTCTCAAACTGAAGAGTGCCAGCATCAAGCTGCAGGGTACCAACCTCTTCCTGATCTACTCAGACAAGAAACTCAACGGACAGGATCCTGAATTCTTCAACACCGGTGGTGTGGCTGTTCCTATGGCCCGTCAGTTCACCTGCACCGTAAGAGTTGGACTTTAATCAAACTTAATAGAAAGGAACAATAAGATGAAAAAACTTAGCATATTATCACTGGCCGCAGGAATGCTCGCACTTGCTTCGTGTGACAGCTATCTCGACAAGCTCCCCGATGATCGCGCCGAGGTTAACAGCCTTGACAAGGCAAAGAAGTTCCTCGTATCGGCCTATCCCAACCATTCGCCCAACTTTGTCTTCTTTATAAGTGGCGACAACGTGAGCGACAATGGTGTACTTTATAACGCACAGCCCAACCAGATGAATGCCTACAAATGGCAGCCCATTGAGACTGAGAATAACGACGACCCGAAGCAGGTTTGGAATGCTAACTACGAGGCTGCGGCTGTAGCCAATATGGCACTTGAGGCGTTGGCAGGCGATGAATCTGCTGATGCTCAGGCACTGCGTGCCGAGGCACTGCTCTGCCGTGCCTTTGCCATGTTCCAGAATGCCAATATGTTCTGTATGGCATGGAACGATTCTAAGGCTGACGAATACCTCGGTATTCCTTATCCTAAAGTAGCTGGTGAATCTGTCAACGAGCGCGGAACGCTGCGTCAGACCTATGAGAATATCAATGCTGATATCGAAGAGGCTCTTCCTCTGCTCAACGATGGTTATCTCACCGTACCTAAGTATCACTTCAACCAGAAGGCTGCTTACGCCTTTGCTGCCCGCTTCAACCTGTTCTATCAGAACTGGGACAAAGCTATCGAATACGCTACCAAGGCATTGGGTGGAAACCCAAGCAGTCTGTTGCGTGACATGGACAGCTATGCTCCTTTGGCTGGTGTTGATGACATCCACAACAAATGGATCCGTTCTGGTGAGAACTGCAACCTCATGTTTGTCGATGCCGTTTCTATCAACGGACGTGTCAACCGTGGTTCGTCAAGTTACAAGCGTTTCTGCCACAACAGGGATGTGATCACATCACAGACTATGTGGGCTAAAACTCCTTGGTCTGAATCAGCCAGTAGTGCAGAAAAGAATGCCCTTCAGGAAGCTCGTCTCATGTATGGTAGTAACCAAGCAGTGTATATACCCAGCTTGATCGAGGACTTCGAAATCAAAGATAAGATCAACCAGACTGGTTATGCCCACGTGGTTGACCCCGTCTTCACCGGTGACGAGACTATCTTGACACGTGCAGAGGCTTACATCATGAAGAAAGACTATGACAAGGCTCTTGCCGACATGAATACATGGCTCACCGCTCACAGCGATGTGACTTCACCCAAGTTCTTGACGCTCACAGTTGATAATGTTAATACAGCGCTCAATGCCATCCGCATGACCGAGGTTCCCTCACGTGCAGTGAGCGAAGAGAGCATCAAGAAGCCGCTCAACCCACAGGGCTTCACCGTTGAGGAAGGCACACAGACCAATATGATCTATACAGTGCTCCAGATGCGTCGTATCACCACCATGTATCAGGGTCAGCGTTGGCTTGACATCAAGCGTTGGGGTATTGAGTTCACCCACCATCTTGACGGCGAAGACAATCTCGTCTTCAAGGCAGGTGACCTTCGCGGTGCTATCCAGTTGCCTTACGACGTCATAGAAGCTGGACTTGAGCCTAACCCCAGAGAGACAGCAACCCAGAATTAATTATAACGAACGAAAGGAATAAAGATATGATGAAACATATTACAATGTCGCTCGTTGCACTGCTCATGAGTGTTGCATTCGTGTCGTGTGACAACGACGATCCCAATAGCGAATCGATCTTCAAGACCGAAACGAAGAACGAGACCGAGTTCGACAAGTGGCTCAACACCAACTTCGTGGAGCCATACAACATCAAACTCTACTATCTGTATAACGACAAGCTGACAGACAACTACTACAACGTAGTGCCTGCCACCATCACCAACTCGAAGGCTATGGCCAAGATGATCAAACACGTATGGCTCGACGCTTATGTAGAGGCTTGCGGTGCAGACTTCTTGAAGGCAAATGCTTTCCGTGTGTTCCAGTTTATCGGTTCACCAGAATACAACGGTAAGGGTGAAATCGTGCTCGGTACTGCTGAAGGTGGTGTTCAGGTAACCCTGTTCCGACTCAATGAGCTTGACCTCGACCATATCTATGTGAATCAGGACGAGCCGTTCCGTGCGCATGCCAAACTGCCTCTGGACCTCAACTACTGGTACTTCCACACCATGCACCATGAGTTCTGTCACATCTTGACACAGAAGAAGTACTACAGCACCGACTTCCAGACCATCTCTGCCGGTAAGTATCACTCTACCGACTGGATCAACGTGGATGACGAAGATGCTGTTAAAGAAGGATTTGTTACCGGTTATGCCAGTGGTGAATACAATGAGGACTTTGCTGAGGTTTATGCCAACTACGTCACTTCAAGCGATGAATCTTGGAAAGCACGTCTTGACAAAGGTATTGAATATACTGTAACAGGTCTCAATGCCAAGGGTGAGACTATCCAAGTTGCATTCTGGGGCAAACCTACTAATGCTCAGTTGGCAGGTGCAGGTTTTGCGAGTATCAAAGGTGCCAAGATTACATCACGTGAAGGTGCCAATATCATCAATGCCAAACTTGAAATCGTGCGCAGCTATCTGCAAGACTCTTGGGGTATCGACCTTGAGAAGCTCCGCGCTATCGTGCTCCGCCGTTCGGCAGAGGTTATGAATATGGATTTAACAACTCTTAATTAAGCAATCCGACTATGAAAAAGATCTATAACATTCTGTTCGTCCTTCTCGCTGGTCTGTCGTTCGTGGCATGTTCCAACGAAGTGGATGACGTATTCGATAAGTCGTCTGCCGACAGAATCCAGGAGGCTATCAATGCCGACATGAAACTGCTGGTTGATGCACCTAATGGTTGGCTGATGGAGTATTATGGCGCCAGCAAGTATGGTGGTTACAATATGTTCGTCAAGTTCAATGCTGACAACACCGTAACAGCTGCCAACGAGTTCTTTGAAGAGGGCACTCGTGCTACCTCTCACTTCAAACTTGAGCAGAGTCAGGGTGTACTGCTCTCATTCGACGAGTATAATGAAATCTTCCACATCTTCTCTGATCCTGCCAACATATTGCAGGTAGGTGACAATGGTAAGGGATTTGAAGGTGACTTTGAGTTCCGTGTCATCAAGGCAGAGGCAGACCGCTTCGAACTTCAGGGCAAGAAGCACGGTCAGAAGATTGTGATGACCCGTGTGGCAGAAGACCTCAACTGGGACAACTACTTCAAGGCTGTAGAAGACATGGAAAAGCTGTTGAGCTACAAGACCTATGCCATCGAGTTTGGCGGCGAGGCTCCGCTGACCATCGCAAGAAGCAATCGTACCTTCACCTATCACGATGCTGAAACCGATAAAGATGTGCTTATCCCATACATCGTTACCGATCAGGGCTTGAAATTCAAGAAACCAATTGTGATTGGTACTGACTCTATCACCATGCTGACTCCAGGTGCTGATGAAACTTGGAAGACTGACGGCAAGGGTTGGACCGTGAACTATGTATTGCCTACTCTCGTAGAGCAGCTCACTGATCCTAACACATTCTGGTCGTTCAAGAAGGGCAAGATGAGCAAAAAAGCCGCTGCTTACTTTGCAAAAGCTGAGGAAGCCAGTGCTGCAGAAGGTGAGGACGTTATATTTATCGCATTCGGTGTGAATCCTAATGCCGCTAATCTTGGATGGGGTGTATTCTTCCGCAGTGGTAACTATATAGGAACGCTTCTTCCAACAGTAACTCCGATTGATGGCACTCACCTCTCATTGGCTATGAAGGGTTACGATGGAAATGGTCAGTACTATTATAAAAAAGGTTATAATTACATCACCAATGGTATCCTCCGTGGAACATTCGAATTGAGTACCGACAATCCTAAGAACCCATCATACATCCGCTTGACTCGCACCGATGCTAATGCTCCAGGTGAATGGATGGATGTATTCCCCGGTCTGGATTTCTACGATGCAGGCGAATAAGAGAAATTCTCTTTAAGTCTATAAATGAATAAAGGTGTGACTCCTATATGGGGTCACCCTTTTTTCTTGCCTATATGCCAGATTATCATTACCATTGTCTCGCACTATCAAACATGATACTCAAACGCTGAAAGATGACACGCGAACAATGTCTGGAACTCAACATGATGGCAGAAACGATTTACCGATAAATCATGATATGAGCGAAGTGTGGTACTTCACGATTTGCTGCACAACAGGGTGATGACGAAACCAACAATGAAGATGACACATGTGCCGAGCACGATAGAGAGATAGGGATGGAGATGTGGTCCAGGCAGATTGAGTGGTCCAGCCAACGATATCCAACCGATGACGAGGATGCCCGAAAGACAACCGATGAAGGCGGCACGACGACCGATGTGTCGCGTGCAAGCCAAGAAAAACAATCCTAACATGCCACCAGAGAAAATGCTACTCAACGTCCACCAAGCATCGATGATACTCTCTACCTGCAACATGGCAAGCGCTACCAGGGCACCCAAGACGCCCACGACAACTGAAGCGATGCGCAATACAACGAGTTCGGGACCCGACGCAGTGCTGGTGTTGCCCTTGCAACGGCGCCAATGGGGCAATAAGGGACGGAAATAGTCGGTCAGAATGATGGTGGCTGCCGACGTGACACTGGTCGATACGGTACTCATGCCCGCAGCAAAGATACTGGCAATGAGCAGCCCGCGCAGTCCCAAGGGCAAACTATCCACTATGAAATAAGGGAATACATAGTCGGGTTTGGCAGCAATATCGTCGGGCAGATAACCTGTGCCCGACTCGTAGAAAGCATAGAGCGATGTGCCGATCATGAAAAATAGTGCAGAGACCGGTATGAAGAGATAGCCACCGAATAGGGCAGAGAAGCGTGCATCGCTGTCGCTCTTGGCAGCATGATAACGCTGCACGTAGTTTTGATCGATGCCATAATTCTGCAGATTGGTGAAGATGCCATAGATGAGACATACCCAGAAGGTGCTCTCGGTGAGACTTGCACCGAACGATCCCAACGACAGTTTGTTGCCTTCGGGAGAATGGGTGGCAATGTCGATAATCTGCATAGGACCCTCAGGCAACGAGAATATCAGTATCAGCAAACACAATAGTGCACCACCGATGAGAATGAAGCCCTGTATGGCATCTGCCCATATCACCGCACGCAAACCGCCCAGCATCGAATAGATGACGATGGCAACGGTGGTGGCGATGATGACCACATGGAGATTCCACCCCATCAGAATATACATGGGTACTGCCAACAGATAGAGGATGCTGCCCATACGGGCTATTTGCGTGAACAGATAGCATGCCGAAGCATAGAGGCGAGCCCATGGACCAAACTTCTCTTCAAGGAAACTGTAGGCAGATACCGAACCGCTCTTGCGGTAGAAAGGTACGAAATAGCGAGCTGCAATCCAACTGGCTATCGGTATGGATAACGAGAAAACGAAAGCGTTCCAGTTGCTGGCATAGGCTTTACCGGGATAGCCGATATAGCTGATGCTCGATACATAGGTGGCAAAGATAGACATGCCCACTACCCATCCGGGCAGCGATTTGCCGGCAGAAGTAAATTCATCGGCAGAACTTCCTCGACGGAAAAAGGTACAGCCGAAGACCACGATGCCGATGGTGAATAGCAGAAATACGATGAAGTCGATAATATGCATAGGGTATAGTTAGTGTTGTAGAATCTGTTGTGAACGATGGTGACTGCCGCCTTCCAACTGTTCGCTACCTCCGTAGGGCAGTTGCAGCGTGGCATGGTCACCCTGCGGAATCATGATGTCGATATAGAAAGTGTGTCCCTCAATTCGCCAATCTACGCTTACGGTGCCGTGTGCCGATGCCGTAGAACCTTTACACCAGTGGATGTCGCCCACGGGGTGAGGCGCTATCAGCAGGTCGTTGCCCCGTCGCTGTATGCCCAGCAGGTCGGGTATGAGGAAATTTTCAATATGAGCCATCATGAAGTGATTCATCGATGCACCATGCTTCGGATTCCACTGTTCGGTGAGTGTTGTCATGCCTTGCTTGATCTGATAGCCATAGCCTGGTACCTCGTCGTGGTTGAGCATGCGGTAGAGCAACTCCCGTTGTCCACCGTCGATGAGTGCTTTGAAGAGATAGCGGTTGCCTACATCGCCCGTGGTCAATCGGTCACCATGCTGATGGATATCAGCCACGAGTTGATCTAACACCGCCTGACGGTCGCCATCGGGAACGAGATTCATACAGAGTGCGATGGCTTGGGCACACTGGCTGCCAGAGGCATAACGATGGGTTTGCGGATTGTAGAATTCGCGGTTGAAAGCCTCTCGGATGCTATCGGCACGTGCTTCTCCCATCAGATGGTTCCACCAGTAATAATGTGCGGTAGATACCAAAGGCATGGGAGTGTTGCGCGCAAAACCAGCACGCCAGGGACCATAGTCATACCAATCGCCAAGTCCCATGCGCAGTATGTAACACGAGTCTTGCGACGCCAGATAATCGACATAGCGCTTCATCGGCTTGTAGTACTGTCGGATGAGACTATCGTCACCATAGTATTGCTGATAGAGAAACGGCAGCGCGACAAGTGCACCGCCCCATTCTGGCGATTCGAGGAAGGGTTTTGCCCAGTCACCGGTAAACACGGTATATTCTGGAGCTGTCTCAGGCATAGCTCCATTGGGGTGTTGGGCATCTGCCATGTTCTGCATGGTCTGTTGTATCATCGTTCTGCAGTCGTAGTTGTAGAGCAATGCCTCGCCGTTGAGCCAGTCTTGTTCGAGCCATCCCAGTTTCTCACGGTGCGGGCAATCGGTCCATACCGCCTGCCAGTTGCTGCGTATGGCACGGTCGATGATGCGGTGGGTGGCATTGATGCGTAGGTTGCTACACTCAAAACTGCTGGTGCGTGGTGCTGCATTATAGACAAAGCAAGATCGGATATGGCGTAAAGTCTCGATGTCGCCCTCCACTTGGAGGTATCGGAATCCATAATAGGAGAAGACAGGATGCCATGTCTCTGTGCCCTTTCCACTAAGCGTGTAAGTATAATAATGTGGGCGACCGGTTTGCTTCTGATTGCAGCGCAGGTCGTCGGTGAGTGTTTCTGCCGGTGTAATCTTGATGTGTTGACCACGCTTTCCCTTGACGGTAATCTCAGGAAATCCCGCAAGGTTCTGTCCCATATCGAACACCAATATAGAGTCGCGACGCAAAGTTTGCGCCACTTCATAGTGTTCCATCACTTTGACAGGATATGCCAACTGAGGACGCAGGATTCCTTTGGGTGCCTGTTGCACCACAACAGGATGCCATGCGGTGGAGGAGATGCGTGCATCGTAGTCTTCGCCACCATACAGACTGTTGAAGGTGATGGGCGATAGACTCCACTGCCATGCGGCATCGCTGACAATCGTCTCTTTACTGCCATCGTGATAGGTGATGTGTAGTGCCAGCAGTAGTGTGGGTGGTCCAAACGAAACCTTTAGTTTGTGATAGCGTCCGCCCTGCTCGTTGTAGAATCCGTTGCCCAATAGCACGTGAACGGTATTCATGCCACGTTGCAGACAGGTATCCACTTCATAGGTATTGTAGAACACCGTCTTGTCGTAGTCGCTCCATGCTGGTGAAAACTCAGCATCGCCTACTGTGCGGCGGTTTATGGACAACTTGTAGCATCCCAGTCCGGCAATCTGCACGGTGGCATGGGCAACCCGTTTCTTGAGCTGGAAGTTGCGTGCGATATAGATGCTACGGCGCGACAACGTGTCGGCAGCGTTCCATAGTGCGCGAGTTTGTTTCAATATGCCTCCCGTGTAGTGTCTGCCTTCTGGAATGTTTGCCTGCTGTCGGGTGATGGCACCAATCCATTGTGCCTCGCCGAAGCAAGTTGGCGACTGGGCAGCCACTCGGAGGGTGATGGCGAACAGTAGGAAGAGTATGCCGCGCTTAGTCATAATGCGTTGTTGATGGTGAGTTTGCCGATGGTGTCACGTTGTCCTGCCAACTGTCCGTCGATATAGACGCGCAGTCCTTTGCCTAAGTGGTAGCGAGATCCGTCGTGGTCCCAAACGATGGTGATCCAGCGACCGTGATAGGCTACGTTGTCGAGACAGAAGTAGTTCCATTTTCCTTCAGGCAACAAGGGGCGCACCTCTAATGTTCCGTCGGTGCGTGGACGCAGACCGCAGATTCCCGTGATGACCAAGTCGCAGAAGGTGGAATGGTTGTAATAGCGGCTGCGCTCTTGATCGCCTTTAAGCCAGTAACCCGTAGTCTCGTCGAGATATTCGCCGATGTAAGGGCGTCCGCGCATGTGTTGACTTTCTACATATTTCTCCATTTCACGGAAGTAGAGCGAGTCGCCCACTACAGGGTCGGTATAGTCGTTGATATAGTTTGCCATGGCAGTAAGCGTCTGACTGGTGGCAAAGGGCCACACGGCACCGTCCCATTCACATTTGCCCACACCGTGAGTACGGAACAAAGGATGGCGGCGCTCGGCAGTAGTCAGTCCGTAGGGAGCAGAGAATCCCTTGGTGTCAGCAGCCTGCAGCCATGCCACACCATAGCGATTGTCATCTTTCGCCATGTGTGTGTACCAAGGCAGGAAGCCGATAGCCTCCCGAACACATGCCGAAGAATCGACGCGGTGGGTTTCAAAAAACTGTTGGTCGGTGTTCCACAGCAGGGTATGTGCAGCCTCTTGTAGTGAATCGGCTTTGGCATAATAGCGCTCGGCTTTGGCTGGGTCACCGCTGAGTGCTGCAATATTGCCGATAGCTTGGGCATTGCCAAACATATAGGCATTGATGCTGGGACGCAGATATTTCTTCCTACGTCCGCCGCTGATGGTCTCTTCCATGGCATCCTGCACGTCAGCCTGCCAGTAGAGTTGCTGTCCTTTGACCTTTCGGGTGTGGGTAGATTCCCAATGGTTGTATTCCCATTCGAGTGACGGCAACATGTTGCATATCCAGTCTTTGCGTCCATCTACGGCATAGCGTTGCCATAGGGCATGTGGCATCCACGAGGAATAGTTGGCAATCTTCTTCATCGGTTCGCCATTGTTGCCTTTGTACCAGGTGTTCATGATTTGGTCGAGGTAGTCGGTTTGGCGCAACCAACGACTCTCCATGATATGATGACCTACGCCAGAGGCAATCAGATTGTACTGATCGGCATAGGATCGAGGCACAAGAAACTCGGTCATGGCATAGCCCACGGGAGTCAGTCGGATGTGCTTGCGGAGTGTCCACCAACGGTAATACCACATCTCTTCGAATTGTTTCTGCGGGCAGTCGAACAGCGGTACGTTATCGGTCATCCACTGCCATGCCTTGCTGTTGGGTATTGCCTGAATGATATTTTCATCCTCCATGCTGTTGAAATCATCCACATAGTGCTTGTAGTCGGCATAGCGTAATGCCACGGCATGGGCATCAGCATCGTCGGATGAAGTCTGGAAATGACTGATGCGATAGGTGGCAAGCGGTTCATCGTCGCCTGCATGGTCGAGTGTGCCATACCAGTCGGCATCGGTGTCGATATCAGGGAAGGTGCGGCGTGCACCGGTGCGGAAGAGAATACGCTCGATATGTGCTACGGGTGAAAAGAACATGCGCTGTCCTGCCTTCTTGCCGTTGACATAAACCTGTATCATCCGGTTGTCGGTAGAGAGTACGGCTTCGATATGATAGGTCTTGCCAGCTTCGTATTTTCCCAAATTGCCGTAGCGTGCACCACCTTTACAACGCATCTCTCCTTGTGGTGTCAGTTCGATACGCGAGCAGGCGGTACCCTGTTCGTCGAGAAATTCTATCTGTAGGAGACCATGGTCGTTTTGCAGTGCTTCGATGTCGAAAGCCACACGCAGACTCTTCGATGCCGGAATCTTACGTTCTATGCAGGCATAGTCGAAGGGATTGCTGTCTGCCATGGTGAGCCATCCGTTGACCAACGAAACCTCGGCACGCTTAGGCGAATAGATGTTCCACTGGCGGAGTTGGGCGAGTTGTCCCACGTTGAATTCCCCATCGTGGGCGTGCGCTGATGCTTTGGTCTGTACTGGCACGGGGATGTGGCTCACCCAGATATCCTCCTTATTCATAGAGTAGGTCAGCCAGAGGTCACCATCTTTGGGCACTCCGTTGCCTTCGAGAATTCCTCTGACATACTGTGGACCATAGCTCTTATAGTTGCCACCGTAGCGCATGGGCGGCACTTCGCCCACCACGAGATTGAGCGTAGTATATTCCAGTCCGTCGTTGGAGAGAGAAATGCCCAACGGCCAACGGTATTCCGATGGGTTGTAGATGGTGGCATAGGACCCGTCGGAAAGGCGTTGTCCCCATATCTTAGCATTGCTGTTGACAAAACCGCGAGCACGTGCCACGGGTTGTGACCACGTCAGACCGCCATCGTCGCTGATACTGGTCAGCGCATGTTTCCATAAAGCCGCTAAGCGTCCGTCGGGCAAAGTGTAGTCGCAGTATGCCTTGTAACCTTTGTTGAGTGGGATGAGCGGATCGTTGCGGTCAGCCTCTTCCACCCATTGCATGCGGTATCGTGGATTGTCGAGAATCTCTCGGCACACCTTACGTAAGTTTTTGTCGGCTTGGGTGTAATAAGGAAACGGCAGGGCACCTTTCTTGTTTGCCAATGGTTTGCAACCATGGTTGAGATAGATGAAACAGATGGGGCCCAACGAACCATCGGCTTTGACTTCGCGAATGACACGGCCGATGCCGTTGCCATCGTTAGGATCGTCTTTGCGGTCGAAAGCCACACCGTAGTTGCCTAAGGCATAGAGGCGACGGTCTTTGCTGACATACCAACCTACACGTTGATGCATGATGGCTACCAGATTGTGGGCACGTTCAGAGCGTCCTGGCTTCTGGAATCCTTCGGGAACCTGTATTTCAGGAAAGAGAATCTCAGGTTCGCTCCATGTATAACCATCGGCAGACGTCTGATACATGGTGCGTGAAGGTGGTATGTGTTCGTCGCTCGGATCGCAAAGGAAGTTGAGATGGAACCGATTGTTCCAATATGCCAGCATGGGTTGGTGGTTGTAGGTCCAACCATCGTTGTTGGCTTTAGCAGGATATTCGCGGTTGGCTTGCATCACTTGGATGTTGTGTACACCAACCACGGGCGACAAACCGCCATCGTGGCGGTAGGGGGTGCTCAGGGTGCTTCCGGTGTAGTGGATGGCATCTGAAGCGTTGAGCAAGTTGCGCACAATGGCTTCGGAAGCACGGAAAATGGTGCCGTGCTTATGGAGAACAGGCACGCTGACCTTGTTGGAAACATCTTCAAAGGTTTTGAAATCGGTGGTGAAATGTGCACCGAAATCCTTCAACCGATAGCGATCATAGTAGATCAGCCATCCACCATCGACCTTAGCGGTAGTAGGACCTTCCATCAGTTTGCCGGTGAAAGGTTCGGATGCTTTCGACCATGGACCGTAAGGTGACTTGGCATAAGCCACCTTGATATCGCGTTCAGGACGTGTATTGTCTTTGAGCACCATCACATAATCGCGCTTGCCCCGTTTGACGAGGGTGGCATCAATACAACTGAAGCCAGGGTCTATCATCAAGCGAGCAGGGGTGAAGGTGCGGAAATCCTTGGTGGTGGTATAGTAAAGACGATGGTTGTTGTTCTCATCCTCTATTCCTCGTGGAAATTTGCCCGGCACACACGATGCCCATACGATGACAGCCTGTTGGCGGTCGTCGTCCCAGAAGAGTTCGGGAGCCCATACGTTGACGGTGGTGGTGTCGGTCATGACCTCGATGAAACGTTGCTTGCTCCAGTGCTTTAAGTCTTTCGAACAAGCATAGCCGAAGCCTCTGTCGCCCTTCCAACTTGATGTCCATACGAGATGGAACATGCCATCAGGAGTGCGGATGATTGATGGATCGCGCATGACACGTTGTTTACCTACCTCAGGTTTAAGCCAGATGCCAGGGATAGAGTCCCAATGCCATCCATCGCGACTGTAGATGAAGCGCAGTCCGTCGGTGGCTGGTTCGTGGAAAGAGGTGGATACATAGAGGTCGTGTTGTGCCTCTACTGCCATGGTAGAGAGGCAGCACAAGGAGATTAGAGCGAGTAGTGTCCGTTTCATGATTTGCTTATACTTTACTGAACTATCGCATGTGGGGAAGTTAAGGGAAGTTAGGGAAGTTAGAGAGAAGTTAAGGGACAAATGTCCTACGTCTTACGGCAAAAGGCTATTGTCTCTTAACTTCCCGAACGACCGTAGGAAGTGATAACTTCCATTTTACTTCAATCAATTCCCTCAGTTGCGAACTTGAATACTTTATAATATAGACGCATCAAGTGGCATTTTGTAATGCCAAAGGTCAGAGAATCACAGTTTCGCTCATGAGTCGTTCCCATTCATCCTGGGTGATGTGCTTGCCCCGTAGCGTCCTGACAGCAGACCACCCGGCATAGCGGCTGTCGTTGGTACGCAACCAATGGAACTCGTCGGCTTGACAATGGTTGTGGATCATCTGCTCAAGGTGGTGGCGATAGGCAGGATTGACCACCGAGAGGTAACATTTGCCGTTCGACAGCCGGATGGCAAGCAAGAGATATTGTTGCTTGTCGGTAGTGGGAACAGTGGCAAGCATGGCATTGCGAGAGGTGATGGTGATGTTCCATCCATCGGCATTGAGCCGTTGCATCCATTGGCGGAATACCTTCCCGTGGGCAGAAGTATCGCGAGTCTGGGTGTAGGCAATATAGAAGTGGATCATCTCGTGGAGCAAAACAGATTGTCTGTCGTGGTCGCTCGTATGGTAGAACTCGCTCACCTTGATGGTATAGCCTGTGGTTTTCCACCGGCCAGGCAACAGGCCACGCCGCACCTTGTGGCAGCTGAACTGTCCCAAGGTGCGCTTGGCATGATTGACCACAAAGTGGGGTTCCGGCAGAGTATTGCCGAAATACTGGGCGTTGAAAGTGGTAAACCACTCGCGAAGCGTTTGCGCAGTCATGCTACCCCGTGTTTGTTATACATGTGGGGAAGTTAGAGAGAAGTTAGAGGGAAGTTAGAGGGAAGTTAGAGGGAAGTTAGAGAGAAGTTAGAGGGAAGTTAGAGAGAAGTTAAGGGACAAATGTCCTACGTCTTACGGCAAAAACTATTGTCTCTTAACTTCCCGAACGACCGTAGGGAGTGATAACTTCTTTAACTTCAATCAATTCCCTCAGTTGCGCATGTGGGGAAGTTAATGGAAGTTAGGGAAGTTAGAGAGAAGTTAAGGGACAAATGTTCTACGTCTTACGGCAAAAGGCTATTGTCTCTTAACTTCCCGAACGACCGTAGGGAGTGATAACTTCTTTAACTTCAATCAATTCCCCTCAGTTGCGCATGTGGGGAAGTTTAACTTCAATCAATTCCCTCAGTTGCGGAATAGTTATTTATCATACTGATATGGCACGATCTGCTACTTAGCGATAGTTGCCCAATGCCTCGATACTCTGTGGCAACCATACTTCCATGTCATCTGCACCACGGTGGTTCCATGCGTAATAGGGTATGAGTGTGAGGCGCGTGTCGGAGACTTTCACCCTGCCGTCGGCATCGGTATCAACGGTCTGACCATCTACTTCGATGGCTTTCACACCAAACGACACCTGATGTTGACCGTTGATGGTGCGGTCAACCACGTTGAACTGTGGATTGGTGGGCATGAGGAAACGGAAGATGCTGTGGGAGGTGTTGTCGGCAGCTTCGGCACAATAGACCAAAGGACCGCGTTCTACAGCCACTCGGCCACGGTCGTCGGTCACCTGTGGATTGGCAACTACGGTACGTACCGGCATATCGAGATGGAGCGAAACAACATCGCCTTTCTTCCAAACGCGGTTAATGATGAGATATCCTTTGTCGGTCTTCACCCCATCGACAGGTTTTCCGTTGACGGTAATCTGATAGTTGCGTGTCTGACAATCGGTATAACGGTAGAGGTCGCTGGGTACTGGTGTGTTGACAGCCCAACCTGGAATACGGATAGCCATGGCAAATGCTTTGGCTTGATTCTTCTGAATGCGAAGGTTGATGTCGCCATTCCATGGATAGTCGGTCTGTTGTTCCAATACGACGGCTTTACCTTCTATTTCTACATGCGCCGTATTGCCGGTGAAGAGATTGACATAGAGTGTGCGGTCTTTGACAGCATAGACATAACCTGGGAATGACGGGATGAAACGGCATATATTGCTCGGACAGCAGGCACATCCAAACCATGGTTGGCGCTCGGTGTTGCCATCGCTCGACAGGGGGTTGGGATAGAAGAAGCGACCGCCGTCAACCGACATGCCGCTGATGACACCGTTATAGAGAGTGCGCTCCATGCAGTCGATATATTTGGCATCGCCCTGCATGAGGAACATGCGATGGAAGAGATAAACCATGGCAATGGCGGCACATGTCTCATTATAGGCAGTAAGGTTGGGCAACTCATAGTCGGCACCAAAGGCTTCGCCTTCATGGCGTGCGCCAACACCTCCGGTGATATAGTATTTGCGGCTGACGATATTATTGCAGATGGCGTTGAGGGCATTGATATAGGCGGTGTCGCCCGTAAGGGCTGCCACGTCAGCCATTCCTGCATACATATATCCGGCACGGACAGCATGTCCCCATGCTTCGGTCTGCTCGATGACAGGTTTGTGGCTTTGGGAATAGATGGTGTGGGTGGAAGTCTTTCCACGATAGTCGAGCAGGAATTTAGCCTCGTCGAGATAGCGTTTGTCGCCGGTGAGCAGGTAGAGCCGGGTCAATGCCATCTCGGCAATCTGATGACCTGGAGTGACACAGACCTGCCCGGGACGTGGTCCGACTTCGCGGATGACGCAGTCAGCATAGCGGCGAGCTATGTTGAGAAACTTATTGCTACCTGTGGCTTGATAGTGTGCGCAGGCGGCATCGACCATGTGACCTAAGTTGTAGAGTTCATGACTGAGCGCTTCTTCCTCGACCCATCGTTTCGCTCCGGACCATTGGTGTGGATGCGCAGGATTGATGGTGCGTGCGGTGTAGAGGTAACCGTCGGGTTCTTGTGCGGCAGCTACAATATCGAGGATGCTGTCGATATATTGTTTGAGGCGGTTGTCGGGATAGGTTTGGAGTATATAGCTTGCTCCTTCGATGGTTTTATAGACATCGGTATCGTCGAAGGGTAAACACTCCAGCTTGCTGACGTCCCATTGGGGAGTTTGCAGACCGTTGTGACCAGGGTGTTGCAACGTATAGGCAGCCATTTTGAAGTTGTCGTAGCGATGGGTTGCTTCGCATTTTTCGAAGGCCAAAGGGATGGTTACTTCGCGTGCCGCCTTGATGCGTTGACCCCAAAAAGTCTGTGCATTAACCTTCACCGCAGTAAAGGGCACTTGGGTAATGGGGTAGCCATTGGCTTTTGGTGTGGTGATGTTTTTGGCTTGTGTGCTGACTATAGCGATTGTAGCCATTGTCAAGAGTAGTATTTGTTTCATTGTAGTAAAAAGTTTAGGATTACATCTTGCAAAGGTACGATTAAGTGAGTGAAAAACCAAATATATTTGAGTTTTTCCGAGCGAGAGTACCTTGGACCGACAGGTCAAAGGTAGGAATAAGCGAGAGAAAAGCAAAAGAAAATCTCGTTTTCTTTTGTTTTGCATTTTCAAGTGTTAGGAATTGATGGAAGTTAAAGGAGTTATCACTCCCTACGGTCGTTCGGGAAGTTAAGAGACAATAGCCTTTTGCCGTAAGACGTAGGACATTTGTCCCTTAACTTCTCTCTAACTTCTCTAACTTCCCCTTAACTTCCCCCACATGCGAAAGTTCAGTTATTTGTCCTGAAGGATGTTGTGCAGGTCGGTCATGATGGTTTGCAGGTGTTCGTTGAGTGCAAGTTTTACATTCTTGATGATTTCCAGCGCAGCCTCTTCATCATCATCTGCAAAGGCTGTGAGTCGTCGGAATTGTTCGGGAATGACTGTGTTGTTTTTTTGTCAGACGGTTTTTCTGATGTATTGCCGTTGATGCCGATTACCGCTTGGAGTGCTTCGGTATGGAATGGTTTGAAGAGGCAATCGTCAAATCCTGCTGTTTTCAACTCGTTGGTAATACTGCTGTCGTGGGCTGTCATGGCAATTTCGATAAGTCGTATGGATTGATTATGAATATCGACAATTTCAAGGAACGTGAGCAAGAACTGCAGGAAGCGCGAAAACTTGCAGAGGAGGCAACGCTCAAAGAGTCGTTCCTCGCCAATATGAGCCACGAGATACGCACTCCGCTCAATGCTATCGTGGGATTCTCCGACTTGCTTGCCATGCCAGGAAATGACTATACCGAGGATGACAAGAAACTGTTTATTGACACCATACATACCAACAACGAGTTGCTGCTCAAACTGGTGAATGACATCCTCGACGTGTCGCGAATTGAGTCGGGACACATGGAGTTTGTCATCAAACCGTATTCTGTCAAGGAGATGATGGACAAGATTTACCAGACTTTCCTCGTGCAGATACCGCGTCATCTGGAGTTCCGCTATGCAAGCGATTATGATGTGATGGTGAATGTGGATGAGGGACGATTGCGCCAGGTGATTACCAACTTCATCACCAATGCTGTGAAGTTTTACTCCCGAAGGCGGCATCATTATGGGATGGGAAGTGAATGATGACACAAACAAGGTTGAACTGTATGTGGAGGACACGGGTATCGGTCTTTCGGAAGAGGACAGGAAAATGGTGTTCAGTCGTTTCTTCAAGAAGGACGAGTTTAAGCAGGGCACAGGTCTTGGACTCAGTATATGTAAGCTCATCGTCAGTCGTCTTGGCGGCAGCATAAAGGTGAAGTCACAACTCGGCAAAGGCAGTAGATTCTCTGTCTTCCTATCAATACAACAAGACTAATCCTGCCAAGGCAGCATAGATAGTCATACGGATGGGATTGATCTTTAGGAAATAAGTGCCGTAGAAGGTGGCGGCAAAGAGACCGCAACTGATGAAGAACTGCCAGGGATTGACAGTGGGCAGACTGAAATTCTCGGGAGTCATGAGAAGGAGTGTTGCTGCACCCAAAAGACCAACGACAGCGGGACGCAAGCCATTGAAGACAGACTGCACCGTATGGGTGTTCATGTAGCGCATGAACATACGACTGATGAGAATCATCAGTATGAGCGACGGCAATACCAAAGCAAGCGTGGCAACCGCTGATCCAAAGACTGCCATACTGCTACTATAGCCTGCATTGCTTACAGCAGTATAGCCGCAATAGGTGGCAGAATTGATGCCGATAGGTCCCGGTGTCATCTGTGAGACGGCAACGATATCGGTAAATTCCGATGACGACAGCCAATGCCAGTGTTCCACCGTCTCATGTTGGATAAGTGACAGCATGCCGTAGCCACCGCCAAATCCGAAGAGGCCAATTTCGAAGAATGTGATGAAGAGGTATAGGAATATCATGCTTTCTTATTCTTTTGTGTCAAACCATAGAGATAGCCGCCCACACCCGCAAGAATGATAATCCAGATAGGCGATACTCCCAATAGCCATATTGCCAGTGCCGACACGATGGGAATCCATAGTGTGTAGCGATTGAGATGGGCACTCTTAGCAAGATTGAAAGTTGGAACGGCAATCAGAGCCACAACGGCAGGACGTATGCCACGAAACATAGCAGCCACAACCTTATTGTCTTCAAACTGATGGAAGAAGATGGCTATGGCAAGAATGATGAGAAACGAAGGCAGAGCCGTACCTAATGCCGTGACCAGCGCTCCCCGTGTCTTGCGCAACTTATATCCGATGAATATCGAAATATTGATGGCAAAGACGCCCGGACAGCTTTGGGCGATAGCAATCAAGTCGAGCATGTCCTCCTTTGACACCCATTGGTGCTTGTTGACAACCTCTTCCTCTATAATTGGAATCATGGCATATCCACCCCCAAGGGTGAACATGCCAATCTTAAAGAAGGTACTGAATGTGCTCCAGTATATGTTACTCATTGTTTTTCAATCCACTTGCGGGCATTGACAAATGCCTCAATCCACGGTGTTACCTCATCCATGCGACGAGCCTCAGGATACCAAGCGCACTGCCAAGGGAAGATGGCGCGCTCCAAGTGTGGCATCATGCAGAGATGACGTCCGTCCTCTGAACAGATTCCTGCAATATCGAAGGCTGATCCGTTGGGGTTGGCCGGATAGCCGTGGTAATTATACTTAGCAATGACATTGTAGGCGCTCTCTGGTTCGGTCAGAGCAAACTTGCCTTCTCCGTGGGCAACCCACAAGCCGAGTTTATTGCCGCTCAGCGATCCAAACATGACACTGTTGTTCTCGGGGATAGCCAATGAGATGAATTCACTTTCAAACTTATGAGAGTCGTTGTGCAGCATCTTAGCTCCCTTAGCACCGGTCAATCCCAGTTCTACCATCAGCTGACAGCCGTTGCAGATACCGAGTGAAAGAGTGTCTTTGCGAGCATAGAACTTGTCGAGTGCCTCTTTTGCCTTGGCATTGAAGAGGAATGCACCAGCCCAACCCTTAGCAGAACCAAGTACGTCGGAGTTTGAGAATCCACCGCAGAATACGATCATGTTGATGTCTTCCAGTGTCTCGCGACCACTTACAAGGTCGGTCATGGTCACGTCTTTCACGTCGAAACCTGCCAGATAGAGTGAGTAGGCCATCTCGCGATCACCGTTAGTACCCTTTTCACGGATGATGGCAGCCTTTATGCCTGATGGAGTGCGGCGATCTGCCGATAGTCCATACTGAGCAAGTGTGCCGGTGAAAGAGTCGTTGAATTTCATCTCCAACGGTTGCTTCTTATAGTTTTCATAGCGCTCGGCAGCCTTGCCGTTGTGGCTCTGCTGACGATCGAGCAGGTAAGAAGTCTTGTACCAAGTGTCGCGCAATGCGTCAATGTCGAAGGTATGCTCGCTGTCGCCAGCTTTAACAACGATGGTGCGGCTCTCAGGAACGGCATAGCCAATCTTGGCAAATGCCACGCCTTGTTCTTCCATATAGTCGATAAATTCCTGTTTGTGGGCATCGCTGATTTCCACAACTACACCGGGGTTCTCTGCGAAGAGTGTCTTTACCACGTCGCCATCGGCACAGAGGTCGTGCAGATTGATGTGGAGACCGCCCTTCTGGTTGGCGAAACACATTTCCAATAATGTGGTGATAAGACCGCCGGCAGAGATATCGTGACCAGCCATAACCCATCCTTTCTCTATAAGGCCCTGTACTGCCATGAAAGCATCGGCGAAGTATTCGGCGTTTTTCACTGTTGGCACGTCGCTGCCTACCTTGCCGAGGCTCTGTGCGAAGGCAGAACCACCGAGATGCTGCTCATCGAATGAGAAGTCGATATGATAGAGAGAAGCGTTCTTGTCGTTGACGAGAACTGGGCTTACCACCTTGCGGATGTCGGAAACCTCGCCTCCAGCGCTTACAATGACGGTTCCTGGAGAGATAATCTTCTCGCCGTTGGGATACTGCTGTGTCAGCGACAGCGAGTCTTTACCCGTAGGAACATTGATGTGAAGGTCGCAGCAGAAGTCGCTCAGCGCCTTTACAGCACTGTAGAGACGTGCATCCTCACCCTCTTGTGAGCGGCAGGGCCACATCCAGTTGGCACTCAGCGACAGCGAATCCATGCCGTCGGCAAGTGGTGCCCATACGATGTTGGTAAGTGCTTCTGCTACCGACAATACGCTGCCAGCCTCTGGAGATGCCAGGCCAGCCTGTGGTGCATGACCAATGGCGGTGGCAATACCCTTACGGCCACGATAGTCGAGGGCTACAACACCACAGTCGCTCAGTGGCAACTGAATTTCGCCTTGACACTGCTGACGTGCAATCTTACCCGTCACGCTACGGTCAACCTTATTGGTCAGCCAGTCTTTACAAGCCACAGCCTCCAACTGGAGCACGCGCTGCAGGTATTCGTCTATCTTGTCTTGAGTATAGGTTACGTTTTCATATTTGCGCTCTACGGTATTGTCGCGCATGATGGTCTTGGGTGAGTGGCCAAACATTTGTGCCACGTCAAGGTCGAAAGGTTTCACGCCATCGGCTTGCTTGAATGAGAAGTGGGCATCGCCTGTGGTTTCACCTACTACATACATTGGGGCACGTTCGCGTTCAGCAATCTTCTGTACGTGGTCGATATGCTTTTCGTCGATGAGCAGACCCATGCGCTCCTGACTTTCGTTGGCAATGATTTCCTTGCTCGACAGGGTCTTGTCGCCAATGGGCAACTTAGCCATGTCTATCTCACCGCCACATTCCTCAACGAGTTCCGACAGACAGTTCAAGTGGCCTGCGCTTCCGTGGTCGTGGATTGACACTACTGGATTGGTTTCTTCTTCACAGAGTGCGCGAACCAAGTTGTAGGCACGCTTCTGCATTTCCGGGTTGGCACGCTGAATAGCGTTCAGCTCGATGCCGTTGCTATAACGACCAGTATCTACTGACGATACCGAACCGCCACCCAGTCCGATGCGATAGTTGTCGCCACCAACCACAACAACCTTGTTGCCTGGCTGTGGTTCTTTCTTCAGACAGTCGCGCTTGGTGCCGTAGCCTACACCGCCAGCCAGCATGATGACTTTGTCGTAGGCATATTTCTCCTGACCCTCCTGATGTTCGAAAGTCAGCACAGAACCGGTAATCAGCGGTTGTCCAAACTTGTTTCCGAAGTCGCTGGCACCGTTTGAAGCCTTGATGAGAATCTGCTCAGGAGTCTGATACAACCATTTGCGAACGGGCATGAGTGTTTCCCAATCGCGGCCTTCACCCTCGATACGAGGATAGGCGGTCATATATACGGCAGTTCCGGCAATAGGCCATGAACCAACACCGCCACCCATACGGTCGCGAATCTCACCGCCAGTACCTGTGGCAGCACCGTTGAAAGGCTCTACGGTAGTGGGGAAGTTGTGGGTTTCAGCCTTCAGCGAGATGACGCTCTCGATGTCTTTAACCTGGAAATAGTCGCTGGTAGATTGGTCGGCAGGTGCAAACTGCTCCACTACTGGACCTTGTGCAAAAGCCACATTGTCTTTGTAGGCCGACAGAATCTTGTTGGGATTCTCCTGTGTGGTCTTTTTGATCATGGCAAAAAGACTCGACTCCATCTCCTTGCCGTCGATGATAAATGTGCCACCGAAAATCTTATGGCGGCAGTGCTCAGAGTTGATTTGTGCAAAACCGAAAATCTCTGAATCGGTCAGCGGACGGCCGTTCTCTTTCTCAATCTTATGGAGATACTCGATTTCCTCAGGTGAAAGGGCCAGACCTTCCTGTTCGTTGTATTCCTCCAAGTTATCAACATACTTGATGGGTTCGGGCTGGATGTTCACGGTGAAGATGTCTTGGTCCAGTCCGTGATACATACGTTGCAGCATGGGGTCGTGCTCAGCATCCTCACCCGCTACTGGGAAGTATTCTTCTATACGCAGAATGCCGCTGAGTCCCATGTTCTGAGTTATCTCAACGGCATTCGTTGACCAAGGAGTCACCATTTCACGACGCGGTCCTACATAGTAGCCTGTCAGTGTTTGGTCACTCAATAGCTCAGCATTGCCATAGAGCCAACACAGTTCCTTTACTTCGTTTTCTGCGAGTTGATGATCTGCCTGAGTGGCAATCACACTCGTCTGTGGAGTCTTAAAAAAGAGAATCATGTACTTTGTTCCTTTATAATTAGAATTTTGGTTGCGAAATTACTAATTTTTGGGCGAATAACCAAATTTATCCGTATGTTTCCGAAACTTGGTGTGAATTATCTCCTTTTAGTGTTCTCAGTAAACGTGATATTGTTGGTAAATTGACGGGATGTGGTCGGGATGGTATCGAGAGGAGTCGCACGGAATAGGGGAGCGATTCTCTGAATTCTCTCTCGCGCACGCACACGCGATGTCTTAAAAATCGACCACTCGACCACCAATGTGTGTAATGTGTTGTTGGAATGATTGTTATGTGGTGGTCGATGGTTTTGTGTTCGACCACCATCGACCACCCATCGACCATCAATTTTTATATGAACAATATATTTTTCTTTCTTTATCCAACGTCTGATAATACTTTTATCCAACGTTTGATAATACTTTTATCCAACGTTTGATAATACTTTTATCCAACGTTTGATAATACTCTTATCCAACGTTTGATAATACTTTTGTCCAACGTTGACAATACTCTTATCCAACGTTGATAATACTCTTATCCAACGTTGACAATACTTTTGTCCAACGTATGGCAATATTTCTATGTAATATTGGTGAGAACGATAATATAATTTTTGTTGAGAAGGAAATATAGGTTATTGCATGCTAAATGATTGATATTCAGTCGTGTGAGGTTGTGTTTGTAGTTCTCCTTTGACGATGGTTTAGTTAAAATAACAAAATGTTTTTTGACTTTCTGCGTTTCTGTTTGTCACATAACAAAAACAACTAAACATGATGGGCATGACGATAGGCTGCACCTCGGAAATAAAAGAAAAACTCCGTTTCTCTTTGTATTTCGCTCGGTTTGCACTATCTTTGAGACTGCGTCTCTTAGATAGGCTGCACCTCGGAAATATAAATAAATCCTAATTTATTTTGTATTCCTCTCGGTTTGCACTATCTTTGAGACTGCGTCTCTTAGATAGGCTGCACCTCGGAAATAAAAGAAAAACTCCGTTTCTCTTTGTATTTCGCTCGGTTTGCACTATCTTTGCAACATCAATATACGAAGTACTCACTAAAAACTATAGAATGAAATGAAGAAGATTAACATTGTAACGACATTCGCAATAGCATTGCTGTTGTCCAGTTGTGCTATGAAAAAAGACCTGGCTGCATGTCAGGAGGAGAATAAAGCGTTGCAGACTAACTATGTGGATACCAAAGAGAAATTGGCCGCTGCCAATGTTCGCGTAGCCAGTTTGGAAGAACAACTCAAGCGTCAGGAGCAGGCTGTTAGTGCATTACAGCAGTCGCTCGACAAGAGTTTGAGCAATGCCAATCAGAATAACGTAAGCATCGACAAACTTGTAGATCAGATCAATGAGTCCAATAAGTATATTCGCCATCTGGTGGAAATCAAGTCGAAAAGCGACTCGCTCAATGTGGTTTTGACCAACAATCTGACTCGTTCGCTCTCGAAAGAAGAACTCAAAGAAGTGGACGTGCAGGTGCTCAAGGGTGTTGTCTATATCTCATTGGCAGACAACATGCTCTACAAGTCTGGATCGTATGAAATCAACGACCGCGCAGCAGAGACACTTTCGAAGATTGCAAAAATCATCAAAGACTACAAAGACTATGATGTGCTGATCGAAGGAAATACTGACAATGTACCCATCAATCGTGAAAACATTCGCAACAACTGGGACCTCTCTTGCCTCCGTGCGTCAAGCGTGGTACAGGCACTTCAAAACCAGTATGGTGTAGATCCTAAGCGTCTGACCGCCGGTGGTCGTGGTGAGTATAACCCACTCCAGCCCAACACCACCGAATTGGGCAAGCAGCGCAACCGTCGCACACAGATTATTATCACTCCGAAACTCGACGAATTCATGGAGTTGATAGGACAGGCTCCTGAAGAATAATACGATCAAGAAATATAGCGTAGGAGGGCAACCGTTCAGATGGATGGTTGCCCTCTATGCTTTTCATACGGCAATAAATAGAGAAAATATACATTCAAGGAAACGTTTCATCATTTCTTTTTCTTTCATTCACTTTCCACCGATGACAAACAGACCCTTTGTGCGTCTATATAATAAGGTATATATACTATCTAATAGAAAACAATGAAAAGAATATGGACAACAGTCTTTGCTACCATACTATGCACCATGGTCATGGCACAGACTTTCGAAACAAACTACGAACGCCCAGTGGGCGATTTGATGAACGATGTGGCTCAGCGTTTCGGCGTGCGATTCAAATATAATGTAGATACCGTAGGGCGACAATTGCCCTATGCCGACTTCCGTGTACGCCCTTATTCCATAGAGGAAACACTCGACAATATCTGCAAATACTTCGATTGGAACTGGTGGAAACAAAGTGACAAACTCTATAAAATAAAGCCCTACGAGTATCCACGCCGACATGTGGAAGAGGGACAGCAGATGCTCAACTACCTCTCAACGCTCTATCAGAACAAGGAACAATGGGAGGCGCGTCGCGACACACTTCGTCGCGAAGTGAGACAAAGGTTAGGCCTCGACGCCTTTCTCGATTCATGCGTATTGGGCAAACCCATACTTTCCAAAATCACCCGACACGATGGATATACTACCCAGAATATCTGTATCGAACTGACTCCGGGTCAGCATCTCTTCGGCACCATATATGCTTCGACAGCAAAGGGAAAGCATGCACTCATCATTTGTCCAGACGGACACTGGCCCATGCGCTATCGAAAAGACGAGCAACAACGCCTCGGAACACTGGCACGCATGGGAGCCGTATGTGTGGATTTTGATCTCTATGGATGGGGACAGTCGGCTGAAGAAGTGGGCGAGGCAGCCCATCACACCAGTCGTGCCCATGTCTATCAGGCAGCTTGTGGCTATGTATTGCTCGACTATATGCTGACCAACCGGAAAGACATCGACCATCAGCGCGTAGGCGTGATGGGTGGAAGTGGCGGCGGAACCCACACCGTACTGCTGTCGCTATTGGATAATCGGGTGACTGCATCGGCACCTGTTGTGCATCTCGCCTCCCATTTCGATGGCGGATGCCCCTGTGAAAGCGGAATGCCTGTGCAGTTGAGCGCAGGAGGAACGTGCGAACCCGAACTGGCTGCCGTTATGGCACCGCGCCCCATGCTTATTGTTAGCGACGGTGGCGACTGGACAGCATCGGTACCTACCGTAGAAATGCCTTATCTACAACGCATCTATGGATTCTATGGTGCGAAAGAACAAGTACGCAATGTGCATCTTCCCAATGAGCGACACGACTTCGGACCCAATAAACGCAAGGCGGTATATGACTTCTTTATCGATGTGTTCCATCTCGACCGCTCTAAGCTCGACGAGAGTAAAGTGGCCATCTTGCCTGATGAAGCTCTGAAAACAAAATTAAAATAATACACACAATACCCTTTCAAACTATGATGAAACGTAATCTGCTATTACTCCTGCTGTTTGTAGGATGCGTCACCATGAAAGCCCAAGACTATCGGCTGTGGTACGACAAACCGGCCATGACATGGACACAGGCATTACCCGTAGGTAATGGCGTAGTGGGTGGCATGGTGTTTGGACAACCTGCCGTGGAGCATATCCAACTCAATGAAGAGACAATCTGGGCTGGACAGCCCAACAATGTGGTCAATCCTGAGGCAAAAAAATATTTGCCACAGGTGCAGCAGCTTATCCTTGAAGGTAAATATCGCGAAGCACAAGACTTGGCCAATGCGAAGGTTATGCCCAATGCTGCGGGACAAAACATGGGAATGCCCTATCAGCCCTTCGGCGATCTCTATATATCAATGGCTGGACATGCAGACTATCAGGACTATGAACGATGGCTCGATCTCAGCACCGCACGGTCTATGGTCAGCTATACATCGGGTGGTGTGCGCTATCAGCGTGAAGTGTTTACTCCCATTGGTGGCCCCGCAGTAGTGGCAGTACACTTGACTGCCAGCAAACCGGGACAACTGACGTTTACCGCACACATGACCTCACCACATGATAATGTGTTGACTGCCAGCGAAGGACAACAAGTCATTCTCCACGGCGTATCGGCCAAACACGAAGGACTCAAAGGTAAAGTGCGATTCATGGGACGCCTCACGGCTGTCACACGTGGCGGACACATTCATTGTAGCGACGGCAATCTCAGTGTCGTTGGCGCCGATGAGGCTACGCTATATGTGGCTATTGCTACCAACGTGAAAAACTATAAAGACATCACAGGCGATGAGGCGATGCTGTCGAAACAACGCCTCCAGCAAGCCATTACAACGGGATGTGAGGCTCTGCGCGAACAGCATACAGCTCGTTATCGCCACTACTACGACCGCGTGTCGCTGAATCTTGGTGCCGATGCCTTTGCCAAAGAGAGTACCAGCCGACGCGTGGAACACTTCGGTGAACGTACCGACAACTATCTCGTGGCTACCTATTTCCAGTTTGGCCGCTATCTGCTTATCTCATCGTCACAGCCTGATAATATCAATCCCGCCAATCTGCAAGGCATCTGGAACGAGAAGATGTTGCCTTCATGGGACTCGAAATACACGACCAATATCAATCTTGAGATGAACTACTGGCCTGCCGAACCTACCAATCTCACCGAGATGAATGCACCATTGTTCCGATTGATAGAGGAAGTGAGCAACACTGGACGACAGACAGCACGCGAGATGTATGGTGTAGATGGATGGGTGCTCCACCATAACACCGACCAATGGCGCATCACAGGACCTGTGGATCGGGCGCAGACAGGATTATGGCCCGTAGGGTCGGCATGGCTTTGCCGCCACTTATGGGAACACTATCTATATACTGCCGATAAGGATTTCCTCAAGAAATCCTATCCTGTCATGTTGCAGGCAGCGCTATTCTATACCCAGACTATGATACCTGACCCACGCCATCATAATTGGTTGGTGGTGTGTCCTGGCGAATCGCCTGAACATGGTGGCAAAGGGCGCCCATCACCACTCGATGCCGGTGTAACGATGGACAATCAAATTGTCAGCGAACTCTATACCAATGTGTTGGCTGCTGCAAAACTACTGGGCGAGCACAACGATACACTTGATCTGATCAAGCAACAACTCTCGCAGATGCCTCCGATGCAAGTGGGACGATGGGGACAATTACAGGAGTGGCTCGACGATGTAGATGATCCTAACGACAACCACCGACATTTCTCACACCTCTTTGGACTCTATCCCAGCAATCAGATTTCTCCATACCGCACACCTCGTCTGTTTGATGCTGCAAAGGTGTCGCTGACGCATAGAGGCGATGTTTCTACCGGTTGGTCGATGGGATGGAAAGTATGCTCATGGGCACGATTGTTGGATGGTGACCATGCTTACAAACTCATCAAAGACCAACTCACACTGACTGCCGACACCTTCTTGATATTCGGCACCGTCAAACAGCGTGGCGGAACCTATCCCAATCTCTTTGACGCACATCCCCCATTCCAGATTGATGGCAACTTCGGATGTACGGCTGGTATAGCCGAAATGCTGTTGCAAAGCCACGATGGATTCCTTTATCTCCTGCCCGCACTACCTTCAGTATGGCCAAACGGCAGCGTGAAAGGACTGGTAGCGCGAGGCGGTTTTGAGGTCGATATGGATTGGCAAAACGGTCGTATCACTAAGGCTGTTATCCATTCGCGACATGGCGGTAAATGTCTGATCCGTAGTAAAGTGGCACTCCATCATAAGAATCTGAAGCGCATCAAGGACACCCAGAAGGGCGCTGACGGTATCGCACCGACACAACTCTACCAACTGACCACTGTGGCAGGAGGTGAATATATACTGAAATAATCATCGATACAAAAACAATAAACGATATGAAAAGACTCACATCCATTCTCGGACTGCTGCTGCTTGCTATCGGCATGCAGGCTGCCAAACCATGGAGCCATGGCGTATTGAAAGTGGCAGACAACCAACGCTATCTGCAATTTGCCGATGGAACTCCGTTCTTCTGGCTTGCTGACACAGGATGGCTTTTACCCGAACGTCTCGACCGCAGTGAGGCGGAATATTATCTGCAACGCTGTGCTAAAGCGGGATATAATGTGATTCAGGTGCAGACTATTGATGGTGTGCCTGCCTATAATATCTATGGACAACCCTCCAATATCGATGGATGGAACTTCCAACACATTGACCGTAAAGGGGTTTATGGCTATTGGGATCACATGGATTATATCATAGACCAAGCTGCAGATAAGGGTATATATATCGGTATGGTATGTATCTGGGGCGGACTGGTTAAGGCCGGTAAACTATCGGTGGAAGATGCTAAACGGTATGGTACATTTCTTGCCAACCGTTATAAAAACAAGCCAAACATTATCTGGATCATGGGTGGAGATATACAGGGAAATATCCGACCAGAGGTATGGGAGACTCTCGCCACAACGATTAAAGCAATCGATAAGAACCACCTGATGACCTATCATCCACGTGGACGATACACTTCTGCACGATGGTGGAGCAAGGCTGCATGGCTCGATTTTCACATGTTCCAAAGTGGGCACCGACGTTACGGACAGCGTATGGGCAATGCTGACTATCCTATTCCTGATAACACAGAAGAGGACAATTGGATGTATGTAGATTCTACATGGGCACACAAACCCATAAAGCCTGTGCTTGATGCAGAACCCTCCTACGAGGACATTCCTGTAGGATTGCATGATGCCAATGAGGCTCGATGGAAAGATTATGATGTCAGACGTTATGCCTATTGGAGCGTTTTTGCCGGTAGTTGTGGTCACACTTATGGACATAATGCTATCATGCAGATGCTCAAACCGGGTTATCCCACATCCTATGGTGATGCTGGTGATGTGAAAACATGGTATCAGGCACTCAACGATCCTGGCTTCAATCAGATGCAATATCTGAAGCGTCTGATTCTTTCCTTCCCTTATTTCGAACGGGTGGCTGACCAAAGTGTCATTGAAGACAACGGAGAGAAATACAATCGCCTTATTGCTACACGAGGCAATGACTATTTGTTGGTATATAACTACAATAGTAATGCCATGCGTCTGAATCTGACAAAGATTTCCGGAGATAAGAAGAAGGTGTGGTGGATGAGTGCTGCAAATGGACAATTGCGCTATTTGGGTGAATATGAAAACAAAGTCATGACATTCAGATATCACCCACAGACTACTGGCATAGAAGACGGTGTCCTTATTGCTGTGGATGCCTCCAAAGACTATCTTAAAGAAGACCAACAACAACTCTCTGACGATGGCTATCAGCCGAAAGCACGCGACCTGAACGAATAAGATGACGCGATCATGAATCATACCACTACTATACGCAATAAAAATATGAAAATACTTCTCGTTCTTGCCATGGCTTTTTTCGCTTTGGGCGCAGAGGCGAAAGTCGGACTGACAAAGCTTCGCGTGGAGAATATGGATCAGCCTGCTGTCATAGCAACATCGCAGCCACGCTTCTCATGGCAGATAGTTTCCGATAAGAATAATGTGCGACAAACGGCCTATCAGATTGTTGTGGCAGATGCACAAGGGGAGGCTTGGAATTCTGGCAAAGTCATTTCAGACCGCCAGCTATGGGTGGAATATCAAGGAGCCCCACTCTCTGGAGCTGTCGATTATACTTGGCAAGTGAAGGTATGGACTACTGCTGGCGAGAGTGCATGGACGGATGCAACTCCCTTTGCTATAGGTCTGCTTAGCGAAGCCAAATGGCGTGGTTATTGGATAGGATTGGAGCGTATGATGCCTGGAGAGCAACGCACAATCCATACACGCATGGCTGCTCGCTATCTGCGTAAGGAGTTTGAACTGAAAAACAAAACGGTGCGACGCGCTACAGCATACGTTGCCGGTATAGGTTTGCATGAGTTTTATGTGAACGGACAACGTATGGGCGATGGAGTTTTGAACCCTATCCCATCAGACTATCGTAAGACTATTTACTATAACACCTACGATGTAACGTCGCAAACTACAGCGGGCAAACGCATCTGTCTGGCTATTGTATTGGGCAACGGACGACTGTTCCCTATGCAGCAACACAAGCCGTATAAGATTCCTGTGTTCGGCTTCCCTAAGTGTCGTATCAATGTCAAGGTGGAATATACAGATGGTACCACACAACTTCTACAGACTGACGATAAGGGGTGGAAGGTAACTGCTGAAGGACCAATACGCGCTAACAATGAATATGACGGTGAGGAGTATGACGCCCGTAAGGAACTGACGGGATGGGCTTCTGTAGGTTTTGATGACTCGCAATGGATGAAAGCTGAACGGACTGATATACCCACCGGAGTGCTTCGCCCACAGGGAAAAGGCATGAAAGTCAACGGTACTGTCGATATCCGTCAACTCAACGGACGGATTGTTGATGTGGGTCAGAATATGGCTGGATGGCTGAAAGTCAGAGTACGTGGTCATCAAGGCGACACCATTCGCATCATCTATGCAGAGCGATTAAATGCCGATGGTACGCTCTATCGCGATAATTTTCGCAATGCACAATCTACAGATATCTATGTTTGTAACGGAAAGGAAGGTAAAAACGGAAGATGGTGGACACCCACATTCGTATATCATGGCTTCCGTTATGTAGAGATACAAGGATTGAAAAATCTTACGCTTGCAGACTGTAAGGCAGAAACTGTAGGCGATGAGATGACGGTACTTGGACATTTCGAGTGTAGCGATACGATATTAAACAAAGTCATGCATAATGCCTTCTGGGGTATTGCCAGCAATTACAAGGGGATGCCTGTGGATTGTCCCCAACGCGACGAACGACAGCCGTGGTTGGGCGATCGCACAATGGGGTCGCTTGGTGAGAGCTTTTTGTTTGATAACGAACACCTTTATGCAAAGTGGATGCGTGACATCTGTGAGGCACAGCGATCTGATGGATGTATTCCTGATGTGGCACCTGCATTCTGGAATTACTATAGTGATAACGTGACATGGCCTGCTGCTCTGCCTTTCACTTGTGATATGTTGTGGCGACAGTTTGGCAATCGGCAACCCATTGACGATTCTTATCCTACTATTCGCAAATGGGTATTGCACATGATAGAGGAATACTGCCAAAATGGTATTATCACCAAAGATAAATATGGTGACTGGTGTCCGCCACCTGAAAAACTTGACTTAATCCACGCTCAAGATCCCAATCGCATTACTGATGGAAAACTGATAGCCACGGCTTATATGATTCGTGTGCTACAGTTGTTGGAACAATGGAATTGTGAGCCAGAGCGCTGGAATCCTATCCGAAAGACAATGACAGAGGCCTTCAACCGCAATTTTCTGACGGTTCGTAAAGGTACTTCGCTACGTCCGGGACATGTGCTCTTCCCTGATTCTACCTATTATGGTAATAATACCGTGACAGCAAATATCCTGCCTTTGGCATTGGGCATAGTACCCGATAGCTGCAAGAGTGACATTGTTCGTCAGGTGGTGGAGAATATTTGTGTCAAGAACAAAGGTCATGTGTCGTGTGGTGTCATAGGCATATCATGGCTATTGCGCACACTTTCCGACAATGGATTTGCTGACGTGGCATATCTTCTCGCCACTCAGAAGAGTTATCCCTCATGGGGATATATGGCAAACAATGGGGCTACTACCATTTGGGAACTATGGAATGGTAATACTGCCAACCCCCGAATGAACTCAGGTAATCATGTGATGCTCTTGGGCGACCTATTGCCTTGGTGTTACCAGTATATTGGTGGAATCCGTACTAATGATGCTTTCCGCCATTTCACACTTCGTCCTTCATTCGATATACAGGACTGTGAATGGGCAAACGTAGATTACGAGTCGCCTTACGGTCGCATTAGCAGTCATTGGAGAAAGACCTTACAACATTTGGACTGGGAGGTGGAAGTGCCTTGTAATACTACAGCAGAGGTTTATCTGCCTGATGGTACAGTCAAAACTGTAGGTTCTGGACATTACCAGTTTCGTGTTGAGATTCCCACAGCACATGCCGCTATAATGAAAGATGAGTTCCTTTATGAACATACACTTTTCCCTGAGGCACATGCCGGAACTATTGTAGAGACCAAGAAAGGTGATCTTATCACCGCATACTTCGGTGGAACGCATGAACGCGACCCTGATGTTTGCATCTATGTCAATATCAAACGCAAGGGCGAGAACCACTGGTCAACCCCTATACTTGCTGCAGACGGTGTGTTCCAAATAGGAACTCCACAGGCAGCATTAGCAGGACTGTCGGGCATCAACGCAGAAACAACCTCTGCAGAAGCCGGGCCGGTGAAGACGCTCAGTGATCAACGTGGCGCATTGACCTATGATTATCTCACTAAGAAGACGCTTGTCACGCTTCCGAAAGGTCTCAAACGCAAGGCATGTTGGAATCCTGTACTCTTTGAGATGCCTGATGGCGAACTTTGGCTGTTTTTCAAAATAGGATCAACGGTAGGGGATTGGACCGGATGGCTTACAAAATCGAAGGATGGCGGCCGTACTTGGAGTGACAAGGAACCGTTGCCGAAAGGTTTTCTCGGCCCTATTAAGAACAAGCCCGAACTGATTGACGGTCGTCTGATATGCGGTTCTTCTACCGAAGGAAAGGGTTGGCGCTTCCATGTGGAGATTTACGACATAGCTACCAAGACTTGGAAATACGTGGGACCGATAGAGGCAGCCAACGAACCAGCCACCATTGACCTGACTGCCGATACTAAAGATCTTGCCCATCCCATATATCATGAAGGCAAATCGGCATTGCCCATCTATAGCATACAACCCTCCATTCTTCGTCTGTCTGATGGACGCTTGCAGGTGTTGATGCGCACGCGCAATGGTCGTCTTGCCACCTCTTTCTCCAATGATCATGGAGATTCTTGGTCGAAAGTGGTGTTGACAGACGTTCCCAACAACCAGAGTGGCACCGATGCTGTGACTCTGCGTGATGGTCGCCATGCATTGATTTATAACGATTTTGAGACGCTGCCCGATACGAAGAAAGGTCCGCGCACACCTTTGTCGTTAGCGTTGAGCACCGATGGCTCTCATTGGCAAAAGGTGTTGACCTTAGAAGATTCGCCCATCGACCAATATTCCTATCCCGCTATTATACAGGGTAAAGATGGCACGTTGCATTGTCTCTATACCTGGCGCCGACAGCGGATGGCCTACAAACAAATCAATCTGAAGAAACTGAAACAAGACAAATGAAAAAACTACTCACTATGATTTTGCTGGCTGTCAGCATAGTATCCTATGCTCAGACATTCAGCATCACCACTCGCCGAGAGGCTTCCAACCGCGAAAAGTTTGCAGCCGAATATCTGTCGCGCAAGCTCTCTGCGTTGGGTTATTCCTTTGTCAAGGGTAAAGCAGACTATCGCATCTCTCTGATAATGTCGAAAGACAGCACCGTTTTGAAGCAAGAAGGCTTTCGTCTTTCACAGCGCAAACGCACCATCACGATAGAAGGTGGCGATGCCACGGGAGTCATCTATGGATGCAACGAACTGGTGGAACAGGTGAAGAAAAACCACATGTTGATGGTTTCGCCTACCATGCAACACCCCGAAATGGTGATGCGTGGCACTTGTATCGGTCTGCAGAAAACCGTCTATCTACCGGGGCATGGAGTCTATGAGTATCCTTATACTCCCGAAAACTTCCCTTGGTTCTACGATAAAGCAGAGTGGGTGAAATATCTCGATATGATGGTTGAGAACCGTATGAACTCGCTCTATTTATGGAATGGACATCCTTTTGCCTCCTTAGTAAAACTGAAAGACTATCCCTTTGCCTTAGAGGTTGACGAGGCTACGTTCCGTAAGAATGAAGAGATATTCTCCTTTCTTACGCATGAAGCCGACCGTCGCGGCATCTTCGTTATACAGATGTTTTATAACATTATTCTTAGCAAGCCCTTTGCAGACCACTATGGACTGAAGACCCAGGACCGTCATCGCCCCATCACACCACTCATAAGCGATTATACCCGTAAGTCTGTTGCGGCTTTTATCGAGAAATATCCCAACGTGGGATTGCTGGTATGTTTGGGTGAGGCCATGGCATCTATTGACGATGATGTGAAATGGATGAAGGAGACCATCATACCCGGTATCAAAGACGGACTGAAAGCATCTGGCCGTACCGACATACCTCCTGTTGTGTTGCGTTCCCACGATACCGATGGTCCATTGGTACTCCGTGAGTCATTACCACTATATCCCAATATCTATACGATGTCGAAATATACAGGTGAGTCGCTTACTACTTACGAGCCGGGTGGACCGTGGGGTGAAACCCATAGACAACTGGCTGCCGCCGCCCCTGTCCATATCGACAATGTGCATATCCTTGCCAATCTGGAACCTTGGCGATGGTCGTCACCGGCGTTTATCAGTAAGACGGTAGAGGCTATGCACCGTGTACACCATTCAAAAGGATTGCATCTCTATCCCCAAGCCAGTTATTGGGACTGGCCCTATGCAGCAGATAAATTGCCAGATGGACGTAGATTGAAACAGTTGGACCGCGATTGGATGTGGTATAAGGCATGGGGCCGTTATGCTTGGGACTGTCATCGCAACAACGATAATGACTATTGGAAGCAGATTTTGGCAGATTATTACCAGACAGATACACTTACGGCAGGTCGCATACTCAATGCCTATGATGAGTCTGGAGAGATTGCGCCCAAGTTGTTGCGCCGTTTCGGAATTACCGAGGGCAATCGCCAAACACTCCTGTTGGGCATGAAAATGGGACAACTGGTCAATCCTTACAAATATACCATCTATCCTGGATTCTATGAAAGTTGTGGTCCCAAGGGTGAAAAACTCATAGAATACGTGGAAAAGGAATGGAACCATCAGTCGCATGAAGGCGAGTTGCCTCTTGATATCATAGACCAATGTGTGGATCATGGTGCTGCAGCTCTTGCCGCCATCACTTCCATTCAATCCGAAACGCTGGGCAACCACAGAGACGAGTTCCTTCGTTTGCAGAACGATATGCGTTGCTATTACCATTTTGCCAAGGCTTTCCGTCTGAAAGTGTTGGCTGCCCAGCAGGCTCTCAACTACAAATGGAGCAAGGATATCAGCCACCTTGATGCTGCCGTTCCGTTGTTGGAGCAGTCTATTGAGGAATGGCGCAAGCTCTGCCAACTCACCGCCGACACCTATCTCTATGCCAATTCCATGCAGACCGCACAGCGTCGCATCCCTGTAGGTGGCGACAATGGCAAGTATAAGACTTGGACAGAGATGCTGCCCATCTATGAAGAAGAGTTGGAAGCACTTCGACAGAACATCTACCGATTGCGTCATCCTGCTGATTCCACAGCCACAGCCCATATTGCGGCAGTCACTCCAGCCCCAGTGAAACTGTCCGACGGACAGCAGACCGTGACACTAACCAAGGATGCCATACTTTTCGAAGGTCGTCCCGATACTAAGGTTGATGCCGTAGCCCCCGAACTGGAAGGTCTTCAAGCCCTTGTCCTCAATCGCGATACTACTCGCATCAAGGGTACCACCATTAGTTTTTCATCGCCCAAGCCTGTTAAAGTGCTGGTTGGATTCTTTCAGGATGATGACCATAAATGGGCGAATCCTCCAAAATTGGAGATTGATGCCACGGGCAATGAATATGGTCAGGCAGAGCCCGTATTGACCAATGCCATCAGTATGCTACAAATGCCGAAGGTCAATATCCATCAGTATTGTCTTCCTGCTGGTAATCATTTGTTGCGTTTGCCAAAGGGCATCATCATGGTGGCTGGTTTTACATCCAGTGAAATTCAGCCCCGCGATGCAGGACTCAACGGTGCCGGCAACGAGGTTGATTGGCTGTTTCAGAAATAAAACGAATCAGATACGACAATGATGCATACTACTACATTTACCCACCGGATGTTTCTGTTGCTGTCAGCCTTGTTGCTGTTGAGTCAAATATCCTTTGCTGCACGCCATAAGCAAAAGGTGGCTGTCACTCGCGAGGACATGAAGCGCGTCTATGACGAAGTACGCACACCTTATAAATATGGTATGGTGGTGGCTCCCGCCGATAATGGTCATAAGATTGACTGTCCTACGGTGTTCCGCGAAGGCAATCGTTGGCTGATGACCTATGTGGTGTATAATGGTAAAGGCGGACTTGATGGACGTGGCTATGAGACATGGCTGGCATCGAGCGACGACCTCTTACACTGGCAAGTGGAAGGTCGATTGCTGAGTTATCGCGATGCCGGATGGGACATGAATCAGCGTGGTGGATTCCCTGCACTTATAGACTGGACATGGAATGGCAGTTACCGCATAAACACCTATAAGGGCCATCACTGGATGACCTATATTGGCGGGCACGGCACTGGTTATGAAGCAGTACGCGAACCTTTACATATTGGATTGGCATGGACTGCAGGCGATGTCAGCAAAGCCCACGAATGGGAGTCGCTGTCGCGCCCGGTGATGTCCATCAACGATAAGGATGCGCAATGGTGGGAGAAGTTGGTACAATATAAAAGTACGGTATATGACGACCCCAAGCGCACGCTGGGCAAGCGTTTTGTGATGTTCTACAATGCCGGCGGCATCAATCCATCCAACCAACTGAAAGCTGAGCGCATCGGTATAGCCCTTAGCAACGACATGAAACACTGGCAGCGCTACAAGGGCAATCCCGTTTATAGCCATGAAGCACCCGGCATTATCACGGGCGATGCACAGATTGTGAAGATGGGCAATCTTTTTGTCATGTTCTATTTCTCTGCTTACAATCCGTCTCGTCGCTATAGTGCCTACAATACCTTTGCCGTCAGTCGCGACCTTATCCATTGGACCGACTGGGATGGTGAAGACTTGATTATCCCCTCAAAGCCCTACGACAATCTGTTTGCGCATAAGAGTTATGTGGTGAAACATGATGGTGTAGTCTATCATTTCTACTGTGCTGTCAACAACGACCAGCAACGTGGCATTGCTGTGGCTACCAGTCGGCCGATGGGACGGTCTTCTGTCCACTTTCCAAAAGCCGAGAGGAAAGGTTGCCGCCAAGTGACCAACCTCAACGAAGGATGGCAGGCACGCCTGTCGGGTAAGGGCAAGAAGGAGGCTATAAAAGTCAATCTGCCCCACAATTTCGATGACTATTACGGCTACCGACAGTTGCGCCATGGCAATCTGCACGGCAATGCCGACTATACCAAAAACATCGAATGTAAGAAACAAGCAGGTCGCCGCTACTTCCTTCAGTTGGAAGGCGTGGGCACCTATGCCACAGTCAGCATCAATGGTCATGCATATCCGCGAGAACTGGTAGGCCGTACGGTCTATACGCTCGATGTGACCGATCGTTTGAAAACGGGCACCAACCAATTGTCCATCCATGTGGAGCACCCATCTATGCAGACCGAGTCACCCTGGGTGTGTGGTGGTTGCTCGTCGGAATGGGGCTTCTCTGAGGGCAGTCAACCATTGGGCATCTTCCGCCCCGTATCGCTCATCGAGACCGACGAGGTGCGTATCGAACCGTTTGGTGTACACATTTGGAACAACAACACCTGTGATTCGGTATATATCGAAACCGAGGTGAAGAACTACGGCAGTTTGCCAGCCACCTTCGAACTCGTCAATAAGTTCACGTTAGCCAGTGGCAAGCAACTTTTCCGACAGAGCGATACCTTGACTTTGCAGCCCGGCGAGACCCGCATGATAGCCTGTGCTGAGGCTGTGGCAGATGCACATCGATGGAGTTTGACAGATCCTTATCTCTACACCTTGGTATCTATGATCAAGCGGCAAGGCAAGACTACCGATGAGGTACGCACGCCTTTCGGCATAAGAAGCATATCTTGGCCCGTACTGCGCCATGATAACGATCCCCGATTCTATCTCAACGGTCAGCCAACCTTTATCAATGGCACCTGTGAGTACGAACATCTTTTAGGTCAGAGCCATGCGTTTTCCAACGAACAGATACGTTCACGCATGAAAATGATACACCACGCCGGATACAATGCCTTGCGCGAAGCCCATCAGCCCCATAATTCGCTTTATCAGCAACTTGCCGACGAACAGGGAATGCTCTTCTGGAGTCAGTTCTCAGCCCATATCTGGTACGACACACCGGCATTCCGACAGAACTTCAAACGCTTATTGGTGAGATGGATAAAAGAGCGTCGCAACTCGCCGAGCGTAATCCTTTGGGGACTGCAAAACGAAAGTGTGTTGCCCAAAGACTTTGCCGAAGAGTGTTCTGCCATTATCCGTTCACTCGACCCCACCTGTCATGACCAGCGTGCCATTACCACTTGCAATGGCGGTGAAGGTACCGATTGGAATGTGGTACAGAACTGGAGCGGCACCTATGGCGGTTCTGCCGACAACTATCATCAGGAGTTGTGTCGTCCCGACCAGTTGCTCAATGGTGAATACGGTGCTTGGCGCACCCTTGATCTGCATGGCGAAGCAAAATACAGTGAGGAAAAGAGCACCCAACTGCTTACTACCAAGATGCGCTTAGCCGAGCAGGTTGCCGACAGCGTCTGCGGTCATTTCCAGTGGATCTTCGTTTCTCACGACAATCCCGGACGCGTGCAACCCGATGGTGCCTACCGCCGTATCGACCGTGTGGGCCCCATCAACTACAAAGGCCTGCTCACCATCTGGGAAGAACCATCGCTCGCCTATACCACCATAGCCCAAAGAGGAAAGAGCAACACCCCGTCGCTCCGACTCACAGCCGCCGACCATCAGACCGATTGCCTGCGTGCTGCCGAGGGCTACCACTATCTCTATCGTATCAACTGCGGTGGCGATTGTATGACAGATGAATATGGACAGCAGTGGCACGCCGATGATCAGCGCTACTGGCACTCGTGGGCACAGGACTTCAAGAACATCGATCCGCGTCAAGCCAGCCAACGCCACATCACTGATAGCATACGCGGAACACAGTCAGCAAGCCTCTTCCAGTATTTCCGCTTCGGTCGTCACCGTCTTTGGTACGATTTCCCTGTTGCCGATGGCGATTATCGAGTAGAGCTATACTTCGCAGAACCATGGCACGGAAAGGATGGGGGAGAACACGATGACTATGAGGGATTGCGCATCTTTGATGTGGCAGTCAACGATTCGGTTGTTATCGACGATCTCGACCTGTGGGCAGAGGCAGGCTATTGTGCCGCCACCAAACGTGTGGCGAATGTTCATGTGGAAGGCGGTCATCTGCGCATTTCGTTCCCAGAGGTTAAAGCCGGACAGGCTGTTATCAGCGGCATTGCCATCGCTTCACTGCAGCCAGTGGTTGAAACTCCCCACGATTGTCGTCCAACATGGCAAGCGCTCGATACCGACACCATAGCTCGACTGCCCCAAGACCTCTTGCCCAAGGACACAGAGACTCGTCCTGCCGTGGCTTACAAACCGTTGACAACCCCTGCCGAAGGTCAGGTTGCCGCCACGCAGTTTGTCATTCAACCGGGTCTCGGACAGGAATATGCGCTGCGTTTCCGCTATAAGAACACGACGGGCGCACCTGTTGTGGCACGCCTGACCATTGTTGATGCCAAGCAGATTACGCTGGTGGATCGCAAGATCACCTTCCCTGCCACGCCCAACAAGTTTAAGATGCTCTCCACCACCACCGGAACACAGATCAATGCCGGCACCTATACCGTCACGGTAGAGTCGGCAGACGTATCGTTTCGCGAACTTGAAATACAATAAACGATGATTCGTTTCCCATACACTATACTCATGTCAACGATGAAGAATCCTATCCTGCGCCTCGTGCTGACCGCCACGTTCTGTTGTGGCATGGCGCTGCAGACTGCCACACCGATAGTGGCACAATCCGTATCATCCTTACCCACACGTGAACACCACGATTGGGAAGACCACCATGTGTTGCAGATCAACCGCGAAGCACCTCGTGCCTATTTCATACCCTTTGCCGAAAAGCCCGGCGACAGCCGTTTGTCGCTCAACGGTGCATGGCACTTCCGATGGACCAGGACCCCTCAGGAGCGCATAGCCGACTTCTATCGCACCGACTTCGATGCATCGTCATGGCAACGGTTGAACGTGCCTGCCAACTGGGAGGTTAATGGATACGGCACCCCCATCTATGTGTCGGCAGGTTTTCCCTTCCGTATCAATCCCCCTTACGTTACTGATGAGCCGAAAAAAGACTGGACCACTTATGAGGAACGTAACCCCACAGGCCAGTATAAGCGCACCTTCCAGTTGCCTGAAAAGTGGCAGCAGGGTCAGACCTTCCTGCGCTTTGAAGGCGTGATGAGTGCGTTCTACGTATGGGTCAACGGCGAGCGCGTGGGCTATTCGCAGGGATCGATGGAACCCTCGGAGTTCAACGTGACCCCTTATCTTCATTGCGGTGAGAACCAAGTGGCTGTCGAGGTGTATAGATACAGCGACGGTTCCTATCTCGAAGATCAGGACTTCTGGCGCTTTGGCGGTATCCATCGCGATGTATTGCTCTACCACACTCCCGATGTGCGACTTCGCGATGTTGCCATTCGAACTTGTTGCAACAATCTTTCCGATGCCCAATGGACGTTGCAGATAGACCCGCAGTTCTCGGTCTATCGTGGCGAGGATGGCGAAGGCTACCGTTTGGCAGCCGTATTGACCGATGGCGGACAGACTGTAGGTAGCGATACTGCAGATGTGGCAACGGTGCTCGACCTCTCACACAAGGCAGTCCGCATGAACGAATGGTATCCACAGCGTGGGCATCGCAAGTTGGGACGCATGACGATGACGGTTTCCCGTCCACGATTGTGGAGTGCCGACTATCCCCATCTCTATGACCTTCACCTGGTATTGTTGCGCCCCGACGGAAGTGTGGCAGAGCAAGTGAAGGAGCGTGTGGGTTTCCGAAAGATAGAAATCAAGGGCTGCGAGATGTTTATCAACGGTCATGTGGTAAAACTGCGTGGTGTGAATCGCCACGAACACGACCCCCATACAGCTCGTGTGATGAGTGAAGAGCTGATGGTCAAAGACCTCTTGCTGATGAAGCAAGCCAACATCAATGCCGTGCGCCTGTCGCATTATCCCAATTGTCCGCGTTGGTATGAGTTGTGCGACTCTATCGGCATGTTTGTGATGGACGAGGCTGACTGTGAGAGTCACGGATTGCGAGGCACCCTGGCAAGTACTCCCGACTGGGCACCCGCCTTTCTCGACCGTTGCATCCGCATGGCGGAGCGCGATAAAAACCGTCCTTCGATTATCTTTTGGAGCTTGGGCAACGAGAGTGGCTATGGTCCCAACCATGCTGCCATGGCAGCTTGGCTCCATGAGTTCGACCCCACACGCCCCGTTCACTACGAAGGAGCGCAGGGCCATTACCCCGACCTTTACGACCCTAAGACCGTTGATGTCATCAGTCGCTTCTATCCACGGGTGCGCCAGGAATATCTCAATCCCGGCATACCTGAGGGCTCCGACCGCGAACGTGCTGAGAATGCACGGTGGGAGCGACTGCTCGATATTGCCGATGCAGGCGATACCCGCCCCATATTGACCAGCGAATACGCTCATGCGATGGGCAATGCGATGGGCAATTTTCAAGACTATTGGGACGAAATCTACAGTCATCGTCAACTGTTAGGCGGTTTTATCTGGGACTGGGTAGATCAGGGAATACTCCGTGGCGATAGTGTTTGCTATGGTGGCGACTTTGGTGATAAACCCAATCTGCACGCTTTCTGCCTCAATGGTGTGGTACGCAGTCAGCGCGAACTCACTCCGAAATACTATGAAGTGAAGAAAGTTTATGCGCCAGTATGCTTCCGTCGCGAGGGTAACACCATTCGGGCTGCTGTGCGATACAGCGAGATTCCACTCTCAGAATACCGCTTTACATATACTGTAACTGACAATGGACGACTCGCTGCACAGGGCACATTCGCCGAAACGCTCTCGCTCGATGGCTTCGCCCGACTGATCAATCGCCATGCCGATCACGACATCCGACTCACTGTCGCCGCCCATCGCAACGGTATGGAAGTGACCCACGAACAGTTCCCACTTGCCGATCATCTCTTGGCAATGGCATCCTCCGCAAATAAGCGTCAGTCGCCCATCGTCTCGCTGGCAGACATACGCCTGCAAGCATTCCGTGCACCGACCGACAACGATAAGAGTTTTGGCAACTGGTTGGCAAAGGATTGGAAGCGACAGGGCCTTGATACCGCACAAGTGGTAGTGACTGACGGAGGCAGACGACAGGAGATACGACTGCCCGAAGGCACCATCACGATGACAGCCGAACAGCAAGACGATGAATACGAACTGACCTTCACCTGTCAGGGAACGCTGCCCGAACTGCCCCGACTGGGCATTGTCATGGCTCTGCCCGATGATTACAACCGAGTGGAATGGTACGGACTCGGACCATGGGACAACTATCCCGACCGACAGGCTGCCTGCACCATAGGCAAGTGGACTTCCACCGTGGCAGAACAATACACCCCTTATGCGCGTCCGCAGGATTCTGGTAGTCACGGATCATGTGCCTATGTGGTGTTGCGCAACGGTGCTGGCAAGACAATACGCGTTGAAGCCATAGGCGAACCCTTTGCGTTTAGTGCCTTACCCTATTCCGCGCGCGAGTTGGCCACAAAAAACCACCACTACGAACTGCGTCCCGACGGTCATACCTACCTGTCTATTGATTGTGCCGTGTTAGGACTTGGCAATAGTTCGTGTGGTCCCGGTGTGCTGAAACGCTACGCCATCGACAAATCGACAACCCACCGTTTGCGCTTCCGCATACGGTAACCATAAGACAACATTTCCCTTTATCAAACAGTCAAAGACGTCAGTTGCAGTCTGAAACAATATCGCTTCCACCTTGCAACTGACGTTTTCTCGTTGTGTTCGTGACGTTCCCTCTATGTGCATGTGATGTTCATAGCAAAGCAAATTCAATGAATTTCCTCAGCAAACTCAATGAATTTCCTCAGCAATTTCAATGAATTTGCTGACCAATTTCAATGAATTTGCTGAGAAAAGTGGCTTCTGTGATGCCGCAAAGTATTGTTTACCAGTAAATTATGTAAGTTTGAAAAGATTGCTGAAAACGATGCTTTTAGTCTGTAGAGCATCAATATAATAATAATAATGGACGTGCGTGCGCGTGCGTAGCATGTTGCATTTCACTTCTTCTATGATACCCAACAAAATACGTGGACGGTTGTCTTCATTCTTAAGTGAACAGTGTCTGAATCATGTAATCCACTTTTTTTTTGAAAAAAGATAGTAGAATGTTTGGTTATATGCATGGAATTGTATAATTTTGCACCACATTCGTATAAATATACTTAGCACTATGAAAGTCAAAAACGACCGTTTAGAGGCCCTCCGCATGATAATTTCCAGTCAGGAACTCGGTAGTCAGGAAGAATTGCTGACCGCCTTAAAGCAAGAAGGCTTCACGCTGACACAGGCAACTCTGAGTAGAGACTTGAAACAACTGAAGGTGGCAAAAGCCGCTTCCATGCGCGGCAACTATGTCTATGTGTTGCCCAACGACACCATGTACAAGCGCGTCAGCACTCCGCACAGCGTGCGCGAGATGTTGCAGGTGCCTGGTTTTTTGAGCATCAACTTCTCAGGTAACATTGGTGTGATCAAAACCCGTCCGGGCTACGCCAGCAGTATAGCCTATAATATCGATAACAGCAATATTGACGACATCCTCGGAACGATAGCCGGCGACGATACCATTCTGATTGTTATCAAGCAGGGCGTGCATACACAGCAGGTGATTGACGCGCTGAGCGAAGTAGTGCCTAACATGAAATGACGAAAGATTAATACAGACCGAAATAGTCAGTTGAACGAAATAAATGGAACAGACAGACAATAAGGAAATAGAAGTGATTGTGGCAAGTCCGGAGCATGAGGTCTATGTAGATACCATCCTGCAGACCATCGCCGATGCTGCAAAGGTGCGCGGCACCGGTATTGCAAAGCGTACACACGAATATCTTGCCACGAAGATGAAAGAGGCAAAGGCTGTAATAGCCTTGTCAAACGGACGTTTTGCAGGATTCAGCTACATTGAGACATGGGGAAACAAAACTTATGTGACAACCTCAGGACTCATCGTACACCCCGATTTCAGAGGCCTCGGAGTGGCAAAACGCATCAAAGACCTCACCTTCTCGCTCGCAAGAGTGCGCTGGCCACATGCTAAGATATTCTCGCTCACCAGCGGAGCTGCCGTTATGGCGATGAACACACACTTGGGCTACCAGCCCGTGACCTTTGCCGACCTCACCGACGATGAATCGTTTTGGCGCGGTTGCGAGGGTTGTGTCAATGTAGATGTGCTTCACCGCACCGGACGAAAATACTGCATCTGCACCGCCATGCTATACGATCCCGAAGAACACCTGCCCGTGAAAATCCCTGAGGCAGTGCTCGAACGTATTAAAGCAATGGACGGAGTAAAATAGGAAACAACGCCCTCAGCCCTTCCTACCGACAACGCCAAGCGCCACAAACCCTAAGGAAAGGCAGGGGAGAAACATGGAAATAAAAACAAAAAAACGAAGAAAGATATGGCAAACAAGAAAGTAGTAGTAGCTTTTTCAGGAGGTCTTGACACCTCTTACACCGTGATGAAACTGGCACAGGACGGTTGGGACGTCTATGCCGCATGTGCCAATACTGGCGGTTTCAGCCCAGAACAGTTGAAAACCAACGAAGAAAACGCCTTCAAACTGGGTGCTAAAGCCTACGCAACACTCGATGTGACACATGAATACTATGAGAAATCGCTCAAGTATATGATATTCGGAAACGTGCTCCGCAACAACTGCTACCCCATTTCGGTTAGTTCTGAGCGCATCTTCCAAGCCATTGCCATTGCACGCTATGCCAAGGAGATAGGTGCTGACGCCATTGCCCACGGTTCTACAGGTGCTGGAAACGACCAGATCAGATTTGACATGACTTTCCTCGTGATGGCTCCCGGAGTGGAAATCATCACCCTGACACGCGATAAGAAACTGACCCGTAAGGAGGAAGTTGACTTCCTCAACGAACATGGATTCTTTGCAGACTTCACCAAACTGAAGTACTCTTATAACGTAGGAATATGGGGTACCAGTATTTGCGGTGGCGAACTCCTCGATCCAACACAGGGATTGCCCGAAGAAGCATATCTCAAACACGTCACAGCAAAGGATGCTGAGGCTACGCTGAAAATCACTTTCGACAAGGGTGAAATCGTTGCTGTCAACGACGAGAAGTTTGACGACAAAGTGAAAGCCATTCAGAAAATTGAAGAAATAGGTGCAAGCTACGCCATCGGACGCGACGCCAACGTGGGAGACACCATCATCGGTATCAAGGGAAGAGTAGGTTTTGAGGCTGCTGCACCTAAACTCATCATCGAAGCACACAGACTGCTGGAGAAATCAACACTCTCTAAATGGCAGCAATACTGGAAAGACCAAGTTGCCAACTGGTATGGCATGTTCCTCCACGAGAGTCAGTATCTCGAACCCGTCATGCCTGATATGGAAGCCATGCTTACTTCAAGTCAGCGCAATGTGACCGGAACAGCTATTCTGAAACTGCGTCCTTACGGTTTTGAGACTATCGGCGTAGATTCTGACAACGACCTCACCAAGTCGAAACTCGGCGAATATGGAGAGACACAAAACGGATGGACTGCCGACGAAGCCAAGGGCTTTATCAAGGTGCTCTCTACACCACTTCGCGTCTATTACGGTACTCATCCCGATGAGCGCAAATAATCACAGCATAACAATACAATAGATTCTAACAGCAAGGATATGGAACGAAAACTCACTTTGTCGCCCGACAAAAAGATTGCGGGCGTATGTGCAGGAATTGCCGAATACTTCGATTTCGACCCAACACTCGTAAGATTGGCATGGCTGGCGGCTACTGTCTTCACTTGTTTTAGTGGGGTGATATTCTATATCATCTGCTGGATCGTTATACCAGACAGACAATTATGATTAAGATAGGAATACTTGGCGCAGCAGGTTACACGGGTGGAGAACTCATCCGTGTGCTGCTCAATCACCCTGAGGCAAACATCGTGTTCGCCAATTCAGAAAGCAATGCAGGCAACCTTGTAAGTGATGTTCATGAAGGACTCATAGGCGATACCGAACTGAAGTTTACCGACCAGATGCCGTTCGACGAGGTTGACGTGGTGTTCTTCTGCTTCGGTCACGGAAAGAGCGAGGCGTTCCTCAAGGAACATACCATACCCGCCAACGTGAAAATCATCGACCTGGCACAGGATTTCCGCATCAAAGGCAGTCACGACTACGTATATGGATTGCCCGAAATCAACCACGACGAGATTGCCACCGCACAACATTTGGCTAATCCGGGATGCTTTGCCACAGCTATTCAACTGGCACTTCTGCCTGCTGCCTATCTCAATCTGCTGAAAGAAGATGTGAGCGTCAATGCCATCACGGGCAGTACTGGAGCCGGACAGAAACCCGGAGCCACCACCCATTTCTCATGGCGTGCCGACAACCTCAGCATCTACAAACCTTTCCAACATCAGCATATTGCCGAAATCAGACAGTCGCTGAAACAGGTGCAGGGCTATCTTGATGCCGATATAGACTTTATCCCCTACCGCGGAAACTTTGCCAGAGGCATCTTCTGCACCGCTGTGGTGCGTACACCAGCTCCGCTGGAGGATGTGAAAGAAGCGTATAAAGACTTCTACCGCCATGCGGCTTTCACGCATGTCAGCGACAATCCCATCGACCTCAAACAGGTGGTCAATACCAACAAGGCACTGGTTCATGTGGAGAAATATGGCAACAAACTCCTCATCACCTCTGCCATCGACAATCTTCTGAAGGGTGCTGTGGGACAAGCGGTGCAGAATATGAACATCATGTTTGGTATCGATGAACACGCAGGCTTGAGACTTAAACCCTCTGCCTTCTAACAATAAAATAAATAAAACATATATGAAGCTCTTTGATGTCTATCCATTGTTCGATGTAAATATCGTCAAAGGTAAAGGATGCCACGTTTGGGACGATAAAGGACAAGAGTATCTTGACCTCTACGGAGGCCATGCGGTCATCTCTATCGGCCATTCACATCCACACTATATCAATAAGGTAAACGAACAACTGAACAAACTGGGATTCTATTCCAATTCGGTAATCAATAAACTGCAAGTGGAATTGGCGGAAAGAATCGGTCGCATTTCGGGCTACGACGACTATCAGTTGTTCCTGATCAATTCGGGTGCTGAGGCTAACGAAAATGCCTTGAAACTCGCATCATTCACCAATGGACGCACAAGAGTGCTTTCGGCTGAGAAAGCATTCCATGGACGTACATCGCTCGCAGTAGAGGTTACCAACAATCCGAAGATTATTGCGCCCATCAACAATAACGGTCACGTGACCTATCTGCCACTCAACGACCTCGCAGCATGGGAACACGAACTCGCTAAGGGAGATGTCTGCGCTGTCATTCTTGAGTGCATACAAGGTGTGGGAGGCATCAAACTCGCCACTGCCGAATTTGCGCAAGGACTGCAGAAACTCTGTAAAGCGCACGGCGCCATACTCATCTGCGATGAAATACAATGTGGATACGGAAGAAGCGGTAAGTTCTTTGCACACCAGTGGTTGGGCATCAGACCCGACATCATCACCGTGGCAAAGGGTATTGCCAACGGATTCCCGATGGGTGGCGTACTGATTTCGCCAGAGTTTAAACCCGTATATGGACAACTCGGAACGACTTTCGGAGGTAACCATCTGGCTTGCGCAGCAGCACTCGCCGTACTTGATGTGTTTGAAGAGGAGCATCTTGTCGAGAATGCCAACGAGGTGGGAGAGTATCTCATCGGTCGTCTTCGAGCAATCAACAACCCACATATCCTCGATGTGCGCGGTAGAGGAATGATGATTGGCGTAGATCTCGATGTGCCACATAAGGATGTCAGACAACCGCTCATCTATCAAGAACACTGCTTCACAGGTTGTGCAGGAACCAACGTACTGCGTCTCTTGCCACCACTCTGCCTCACCAAAGCAGAAGCAGACCTGTTTATCGATAAACTCAATAAAGTTTTCGCAGCATTATGAAAATTACCATGATAGGTGCTGGAGCCATGGGGGGCGCCACCGTAGAAGGATTGCTTAAGGCTAAATCCTTCAAGCAGGAAGAGATTACAGTGGCCGACCCAACGGCTGAAGTATTGGAGAAATTCAAGGCAATGGGAGTCAATACCACGACAAACAATGCTGACGCAGCCAAAACGGCTGATATCGTTTGCGTGTGTGTGAAACCTTGGCTCGTTGATACTGTATTGGCTGGTATCAGAGCAAGCATACGTCCAAAAGACCAACTCCTGGTGGTTATTGCAGCAGGAGTAACGCCGGAACGGGTGCGTGAGGCACTGCCCGAAACACCGCCATTCTTCCTCGTAATCCCCAATATCGCCATTGCCCAATTGGCATCAATGACCTTCATGGTGCCCGTAGGGGCTGACGATGCACAGACCGCAACCGTCAAAGGAATATTCGATGAGATGGGTAGTACACTCATCACTGACTTTCAACATCTGGCAGCTGGAACTACGCTTGCCTCTTGTGGCATTGCTTATGCCATGCGTTACATCCGCGCTGCTTCTGAAGGCGGCGTGGAACTTGGTTTTAAAGCGGATGTTGCTAAAGACATCGTGATGCAGACTGTTTTGGGTGCTGTCAAACTGCTGCAAGCAAGCGGAATGCATCCCGAACAGGCCATCGACTTGGTGACTACACCGGGTGGAGTGACCATCAAGGGACTCAACGAGATGGAACATGCTGGCTTTACCTCTGCTGTCATCCGCGGACTGAAAGCCGGACTGAAATAGTGAAACCGTCTGACAAGATTGAAATACGCTAAAAGTAAATAATAACACGATTATACACAAAAACAATGGACGAACAATTAAAACAAATCGGTGAACGACTCAGAGGATTGCGCGACGTGCTCGATCTTACGGCTGAGGAAGTGGCTGAAACCTGCGGCATCGATGTGGATGTATATGAAAAGATAGAACGCGGTGAGGTGGATATTACCATCTCTAAACTCATGAAGATTGCACGAAAATATGGTGTGTCGGCGGAAGAACTGATGTTTGCTGAGGCACCACGCATGAAATCATATTTCGTAGTGAGAAAAGGACAGGGCATGAGCGTGGAGCGCACAAAGGCCTATAAATACCAAAGTCTGGTCAGTGGATTTGTTAACCACGATGCGGAGGTGTTTATCGTGACCGTAGAACCCAAGCCTGAAGCACACAAAATCTATAAGAATACTCACCTCGGACAGGAGTTTAACCTCGTACTCGAAGGGTCAATGGATCTCTTCATCGGCGATAAAACCATACGCCTGGAAGAGGGAGACAGCATTTATTTCGATTCAGGAAAACCTCACGGCATGCTCGCTGTAGGCAACAAAGCAGTAAAATTCCTCGCCTTCGTGGTTGAGAAATAAGGAGGCTACAAACAACACACTGGGGACTTACAACACACGAAGTGCTTGGAGTTTCCCTTTACGCAGTAAAAACACAACAAACATGATTGAAAGATTTTTAAAGCAGACACACTTCGAGTCTGTGGAAGACTATAACAAATATCTGGAATTTATCATTCCCGAAAACTTCAACTTCGCCTACGATGTGATGGATGTGTGGGCGGAAGAGGCTCCTGAAAAACTCGCCATCCTCTGGACTAACGACCAAGGAGACGAGATTCGTACAACATACGGAGAACTCAAAGAGCAGACTGACCAGGCGGCTTCATACCTATTGACATTGGGCATCGGGAAGAATGATCCTGTCATGCTGATACTGAAGAGACGCTATGAATGGTGGGTCATCATGCTTGCTTTGCATAAGATTGGAGCCATCGTTATTCCGGCTACTCACATGCTGACCAAGCACGATATCGTTTATCGCAATACGCGTGCAAGTGTCAAGGCGATTATCTGTGTGGATGATGCCTATGTGACCGAACAGATTAAATTGGCAATGCCGGAGAGTCCTACCGTTAAGCTACTCATCACCGTTACTGACCATGGTAAACCCATTCCTGAAGGTTTCCGCGACTGGCAGTCGGAATGGAAAAAGGCACCACACTTCGTGCGTCCTGCTTTCGTCAATACCAACGAGGACACGATGCTGATGTATTTCACCAGTGGTACAAGTGGTGAACCGAAGATGGTGGCACACGACTATCTCTATGCAATGGGACATCTTACAACGGGTGTGTTCTGGCATAATCTGCACGAAAACTCACTCCATCTGACTGTTGCTGATACGGGATGGGGTAAGGCGGTATGGGGCAAATTCTACGGACAGTGGTTTGCCGGAGCTACCGTGTTTGTGTTCGATCATGAGAAATTCAATGCTGATACGCTGCTCAGACAAATAGAGAAATACCACGTCACTTCGTTCTGTGCGCCTCCTACCATCTATCGCTTCATGATTCGTGAAGACCTCTCTAAATACGATCTCTCATCGCTGGAGTACTGCACCACGGCTGGTGAAGCGCTTAATCCGGCAGTATTCGATAAGTTTAAAGAAAAAACTGGTATTCAGATGATGGAGGGATTCGGACAGACTGAAACGACTATGACACTGGGAACTATGCCTTGGATGACTCCGAAACCGGGTTCTATGGGAATGCCTAACGCACAGTATGACATCGATCTGATTAAACCTGACGGTACACCGTGTGAGGATGGTGAGAAGGGAGAGATTGTCGTACGTGTGGGAGACCGCAAACCTATCGGTCTTTTCAAAGAATACTACCGCGACCCGGAACTGACTCGCGAAGCATGGCACGATGGTGTTTATCACACGGGCGACATGGCGTGGCGCGATGAAGATGGCTACTATTGGTTTGAAGGACGTATTGACGACGTGATCAAGTCGAGTGGTTACCGCATCGGTCCGTTTGAGGTGGAGTCGGCACTGATGACTCACCCTGCTGTTGTGGAATGTGCCATTACGGGTGTTCCTGACGATATCCGTGGTATGGTGGTTAAGGCTACAGTCGTATTAGGAAAGGAATGGAAGGACAAAGCGGGCGATGAGCTCGTCAAAGAACTGCAACAGCATGTGAAGAAGGAAACTGCTCCGTATAAGTATCCGCGTATCGTTGAGTTCGTTGATGAGTTGCCTAAGACCATCAGCGGAAAGATTCGCCGCGTGGAAATACGTAAGAAAGACTCGGAACAAAAGGGATAAATCCGTTGAACACCTTATAGAAATGAAAAGAATTGTAGTGAAGGTGGGTAGCAACGTGCTGACCCGTAAGGATGGTAAACTCGATGTCACGCGTATGTCGGCATTAGTCGATCAGATTGCATGGCTACGACAACACGACCATGAGGTTATTCTCGTGTCGTCGGGTGCTATGGCGAGTGGACGCGGAGAAATCAAGGTGGATCATCTGCTCGACTCTGTAGAACAGCGACAACTGTTTTCTGCTGTGGGACAGGTCAAACTCGTCGGACTCTATTACGACCTCTTTCGGGAGTTTGATATCCATATCGGACAGGTGCTGACCATGAAGGAAAACTTTGAACCGGGAGAGCAATACCAAAACCAGCAGGCATGCATGAAGGTGATGCTCGAAAACGATGTGTTGCCTATCGTCAATGAGAACGACACGGTGAGTGTCACCGAACTGATGTTTACCGATAACGATGAACTGTCGGGACTCATCGCGCAGATGATGAATGCGGAGACGCTGATCCTGCTCTCTAATATCGATGGTATCTTCACTACTCATCCCGACGACCCTGCCGCCCAACTCATACGTGAAGTGGCGCCGGGACGGGACCTCTCTGAATATATTCAACCTGAAAAGAGTGCATTCGGTCGTGGAGGAATGCACTCGAAATACACCACGGCAACGAAAGTGTCGCAAGCGGGTATCAGGGTGATTATTGCCAATGGTGAGCGCGATAATATCCTCGTTGACTTGGTCAACAACAAGGAGGAAGTGCCACACACGGAGTTCGTACCACTGGTGAAAGCATAACAATCTGTTGTTTGAAGAAAACTATGGAAAAACTGTTTCAAGATGTAAAGAGGGCCAGCAAAACACTATCGGCTCTGACTGATGAGCAACGCAACTCCATCCTATTGGATGTGGCGGAGGCTATCGTGGCGCAGCAGAATACGCTGTTGGCGGCTAATGCTAAGGACTTGGAGCGCATGGATGTGAAGAATCCGCTCTACGACCGACTCCAACTGACGCCACAACGACTGGAAGGTATTGCGGCTGATATGCGCAATGTGACGAAACTGCCGTCGCCTCTGGGGCATAACAGTCATCAGCGAACGCTCCCCAATGGGTTGAGACTTCATCGCGTGACTGTGCCTTTCGGAGTGATTGGTATCATCTATGAGGCGCGGCCCAATGTGACGTTTGATGTCTTTGCCCTTTGTTTCAAGAGTGGCAATGCCTGCGTTCTCAAGGGTGGACGCGATGCTGACGACTCCAACCGTGCTGCCGTTGCACTCATCCATGAGGTGTTGAAGCGTCACAATATCGATGAAAATACCGTATCGCTGCTGCCTGCCACTCATGAGGCTACTGCCGAAATGCTTAATGCCGTGGGATATATTGACCTCTGCATTCCACGAGGCGGAAGAAAACTCATCGATTTCGTGCGCGATAATGCTCGTATTCCTGTCATTGAGACGGGGGCTGGCGTGGTCAATACCTATTTCGATAAAGGTGGTGACTTGCAGAAAGGACAGGCTATCATCCTTAATGCTAAGACGCGACGGGTATCGGTTTGCAATGCGCTCGACTGCCTGATCATCCATCAGAAACGACTTGCTGACCTCCCACAACTGGTGGCTCCGATGGCGGAGAAACAAGTGACTCTCATTGCAGATAGTATGGCTTACAACCAAATCAAAGGGCATTATCCCGATACGCTCCTGATGCCTGCCACTGACGATTCCTTTGGTACGGAGTTTATGGACTATAAACTCGCTATTCGCACCGTAGCATCTATTGATGAGGCACTTGCTCATATCGACCTGTATGGCTCTGGACACAGCGAGTCTATCATTACCGAGGATGAGGCTGCCGCACGGCTCTTTCAACAAAAGGTGGATGCAGCTTGCGTCTATTGGAACGCACCAACCTCGTTTACCGATGGGGCACAGTTCGGATTGGGTGCTGAGATAGGAATCTCTACGCAGAAACTCGGACCGCGTGGACCTATGGGACTCGATGAGATTTGCACCTATAAATGGATTATAGAGGGTGAGGGACAGACTCGAAACTAAGACATTTCTTTTTATCATCAATTATCATAACCTGTATGAAAAGTTTTATCAACGTACAAGATATCGGTCCGCTGGAGAAAGCACTGGCCGAGGCTAAAGAGATTAAGAACGATCGTTTCAAATATCAGCATCTGGGCAAGAACAAGACACTGCTGATGATTTTCTTCAATAATTCACTGCGCACGCGTCTTTCTACACAGAAAGCTGCTATGAACCTGGGCATGAATGTCATCGTGCTCGATGTCAATGCGGGTGCATGGAAACTTGAAACAGAGCGTGGAGTCATCATGGATGGCGATAAGAGTGAACACTTGTTGGAGGCTATTCCGGTGATGGGGTGCTATTGCGACCTTATCGGTGTGCGCTCATTTGCTGGATTGTCTGATCGCGACTACGACTATGCTGAGACGGTTCTCAACCAGTTTATCAAGTATAGCGGAAAACCGGTCTTCGCCATGGAAACGGCTACCGTGCATCCCCTACAGGCTTTCGCAGACCTCATCACTATTGAGGAGTATAAGAAGAAGCAACGGCCTAAGGTGGTTCTCACATGGGCACCTCACTGCCGTGCTTTGCCGCAGGCTGTGCCTAATTCATTTGCGGAGTGGATGAATGCTGCCGATGTGGATTTCGTGGTGACTCATCCTGAGGGCTATGAACTCGATCCGAAGTTTGTAGGTAATGCTCGCGTGGAGTACGACCAGCGTAAAGCGTTCGAAGGTGCGGACTTTATCTATGCTAAAAACTGGAGTAATCCGGGCGTGACCAATCCTGCTGACTATGGTAAGATTACATCGAAGGATATGAGTTGGACGGTCGATGAACAACACATGGCATGGACCGACCATGCTAAGTTCATGCACTGCCTACCTGTGCGCCGTGGTCTTATCGTTACTGACAATGTTATTGAGAGTTCGGATAGCATCGTTATTCCTGAAGCTGCCAACAGAGAAATTTCATGTTCGGTTGTGATTAAACGTATGTTAGAAAGCATGTGATTCTAACACCTTATTATAATTAATGCAGCGAGGCGGATCCATCATGAATCCGCCTCGTATTGCTAATATCGTTCTCTATAGCCTCCGTTTTTTGCGTATTTCAGCAAAGCCCTTATCTTATCGTCAAGACCTTGCTTACCACGCCATCTGTAGTGTTCATCTGCAGCACTACGGTGTCGAGAGGTGTTGTTTCGGGCAACAGGATGCTCACGTAGCTCCGGTCTGTATAGTATTGTGGAATATTGTTCTGATCGTGCAACAGTCTGTAGTGCACGGTGTTGCGTCCGTTTGAATGACAGATCAGCGTATCTTGTGCAAGGGCAATCTTATGGAGTGCTGAATTAGAATCAGAGACTCCCGACTTCAGCAGCAATGCCATGTTCACATAGCGGTGGTTGTCTGACACCCACACACTCTCGTAACCCACAGGGTCATCTGCCATATTCTGCAGTTTCCTATGCTCTTTCGCACGGAGGGTGGGTACACCTCCCAATGCCCTGCATTTGGCAACTCCGTTGCCCAAATCATCGAAATATACGATGGCACGGTATGTGGAATCAGTTTTTGAAGCCCATGTAGCGAGGACAGGAGTTTCAAACATATAGTGCTGACCCTTGTCGGTCACGAAGTCGAGGGCTTTCTTTTCTTCTCCGATACTTACATCAACCAGTTCGGCTTGCATATCGGAATAAGGGCCATCGCCCTTGTCGTAAGCATCGTTGGTGCATCCGGAGAGTAGGGCTCCCAGGCAACAGGCAACGGCTACTACGGTGTGTCGTGGCTTCCACGACAGGAGGTGTGATTCTTGTTTCATTATTGTAGGTGTTTCTTTATCCAGACCATCTGTCCGTATTCCGTAGCATCGCTCGTCCAATGTTCGTTGATGGGGGTGATGAGCGACTCTTTCTCGCAGTTCAGCGTATTCCATACTGCATAACTGGTGGTTGGCGGACATGTATTATCATTATATCCCCATGTCATATAGGTGGTGGCTTTCACCTTACGGGCAAAGTTCACCACATCGTAATACGCCATGGTAGAGATATTGGAAGGGGTGTAGAGTCCTGTCATGCGATTGAAGTGGGGATAACCGCCGGTGCGTCCCTTCTCCGTATAGCCTGCCATATCGCTGAGTGCTGGATGGTTCACCACACAGAGGTTCACGCGTTTGTCGAGACCTGCTGCCACGAGGGCGAGGGCTCCGCCCTGACTGCCGCCTTGTACCGCAACATTCCGTCCATCCCATTCGGGTAGTGAGGTGAGCAGGTCAATGCAGCGCACCAAGGCGAGATAGACGTGCTTCATATAGTATCGGTCGCGGTTGTCTATACCGTTTTCCAAATATCCTGTCGCGTCGCTGTTGAAGGCGCGGCTGATGTCATCGAAAGTCTCCTTGGGCAGTCGGGGATCCAGTCCGTGAATTTCTATCTCCAGTCGGATGAAACCGTTCTCTGCGTAGTATTTATGTCGCAATGGCTCTTTGATGGTCTTGATGCCGGCTCCCGGAGGACAGAGCACTACGGGATGCTTGCCTGGCTGCGCGTTTTTGGGGTAGAAGAGGTAGCCATAGACGCATTGTTTGCGACGGCTCACGGGAATTTTCACCAAATAGCAATCCACCTTATCGGTGCAGTATTCCTTGGCAATCTCCTTGGTGTAGCTGAGCGGAATCTTTGCCAGTTCGTCGAGGTTGCCTTGCCAGAAGGTGTTGAAGTCTTTGGGCTCTTGTGTGAAGGGTTGTATCTTCTCAGGTGAGAATCCTACCTTCACATGGTGGGTGTAGCTTTGTCCATCCAGTTTCATGGTCAGCACGACATCACGGAATCCTGGCGTTTTCTTCGTTCCGATATTGATTTTGGCACGTCCGTTCTTCAGCGTGACGGTGCCTTTTGTATCTGTTCCCAACAGGTCGTTGCCCACGGTATAGGTCACCTCGCCGTTTCGGGGTATTCCGTATTTATAGAATTGTATTTCTATGTTTGCCTTCTCGCCGGTCTTGTACAACCAGTCGGCATGGTCGGGCACGGTTACCCATAGGTAGTCGCTGCGGTACGGATAGTTTTCTGCTCCAGCCATCAGTGTGACAACCGCCATTAGGGCGATCATCATCATTCGTTTCATTGTCGTTTTGATGTTCATCGTTTTGTAGTTGTTTTTTGTAGTATTGTTTGTTGATAGGGTCTATTTACTCTTGATTACCATAACAAAACCGCCACGTGGCTCACAGACTATACGGCCTTTTCTTTTGCTGTTGATGTGCCACGGTGACGAAGCATTCCCTGAATCGGTAAAGACGGTTGTCGTGGTTTTCTTACTACCGATAAAGTCGATGTTAAATTCCAGCGTCACCCGCTCGTTGGTTCCGTTGATTCCTGCCACATACCAGTCGCGTCCTTTCCTCCGTGCCATCACTACTTGTTCTCCGGGGTAACCTGCCAACAGGCGTGTCTCATCCCAGGTGGTGGGTAGCGAACCGATCAACTGCTTCACCTGTTTCGGTTGCGTCAGATAACTCTCAGGACGGTCTGCCCAGTGGAGCAGTCCCGATTCGAAGAGTACGGCAAGGGCGAGCTCGTGCGCATGGGTGGTGATATGAGGGTGTTGCGAGTCGGAGAAGGTACAGGGTGTATAGTCCATCGATCCCACAATACCGCGTGTGAAGGGTAGTGTGGCGTTGTGTGCTGCTGCTTTGTCCGTCAGCACAGGGCTGTTGTTGTACCATTCAGCACCATAGACAGCTTCCGTCGATAGCAGGTTGGGGTAGGTGCGTTGCCAACCGCGTGGCAGTGTTGCACCATGGAAATTTACCATCAGATGGTGGCGGGCTGCTGCCTCCAACAGGTCGATGCAGTATTGCATAGTCTCTTGTTTGTCGCCGGCAAAGAAATCTATCTTCACGCCAGCCACTCCTTGTTGTTCTAACCATGCAAATTCGCGCTCTCTGCGCTCTGGCGCATTGAGGCGGAAGTGGGGACCTGGCGCTCCGTCTTTCCCCAACCATGCAGTAGAGGAATTATACCAGATCAGCACTTTTACACCTTGCTTTTGCGCATAATCCAGTGCGTCTTCTATCGTTCCGCCGTTGCCCATCTCGTCCCATTCTGCATCTATCAGCACGTAGGGCAGGCCAAGGGCAACCGCCATGTCGATATATTGACACACAATTTTGAAGTCACGACTGCCGTGGTTGTGGGCCCAGTAGATCCACGACACACCACCCGGTTGAATCCATGCCGTGTCTTTCAGTCGGCAGGGCGCACTGACATCCGTTACGAGTGTTGAGGCTACGAGATCTTCCAGTCCGCCAATCAGGGCAAGACGCCAAGGAGAAACCCATCTTCCTGAGGTGTTCTGTCGTTGTTCGTCAGCCACCACACGATAGTCGGTTGCTTGTTTGTCGTTGTACAACGATGCAGCACTATGCCCACCGTCTATTCCTGCCTCCGTCAGCAACATCCATGTCTTTGGAGCGGCTTCCACCAAGGCAGGGAAAGCCCATCGGTGGTTGTTGTCGTTGCCAGTAGTGGCGAGTGGATAGAAATCCTCATAGGGTTCGTTCCATTTCTGCATCCAGCGCTTGGTGCCCTCATCAATCCGGAAGGTCGTATGTTCTGTTGTGACACGTGTGTGCAACAGGTTATCCATCTCATAGCGCAGGGCCACACCGTCGTTATAGAGTCTGACTACCAGTCGTTGTTGGCGTTTGACATCATCCTCAAACGTATAGACCACTTCGCGTCCGTGATTGGTGCAGATAGATTTCTTTCCCACGATCATCGCGTAGGTTTCAAACACAGGGTGTGGATCACTCGTATCCACCAGTCTCAAGTGGTGTCCAGCTCCGTCTTTCGTCTCTACTCCAAACTCTGTGATGGTTGTCACGTGATGTGTCTTACTGTTTTTATCCTGTCGGTAACTGATGTCGAAGGCTGTGATTGAATCGCCTGTTGTGATGGTGTTCCAGATGATGCAACCGTTTGGCGATGTAAAAGAGCGGTTTGTTAGCGTCGCTGCCCATCCGTTCACCGCAGCCGTTGCGATGAAAAGGAAAATGGCAATGTATCTTTTCAGAATAGTTTGATTCATAGTTTTGTGATAAGTTATCTGTTCAGCACGCAAAGATACGCTTTTTTCACCGCAATACCAATAATTTTCCCCAAAAACACAACTTCCATCGCGTAGCGATTTCCGCAAAGCCCCGCCCCGTTCATTGCACATTTCCGCAAAGCTTCCCTCTAAAAACGGAATTCAGGAATAGCGGCATTGGTGCGTTTCGGGTGCTTTTTCAGCCATCGGAAATGAAGAAAAAGATTTGTGCGCATCCACACGTCCTTTATATATAATAAATAAGGAGTTCCCGTTTTGCGGCTTGACAGAAATCAATCTCTGCAAAAAAGTTTCATGCAATCTGCATTTTTTTTCTCGAAAAAGTTTGGTAGTTCAGAAAA
>NZ_NPIZ01000037.1:0-29038 GCF_002251185.1 Prevotella sp. P5-126 | reverse complement strand
ACTTTGTCCTCGGTGATCATAGCGATTATTGTTTGTAAACTTTTGATTTTTTAGCACCTTAAAGTTACAACAATTTTCGCTAATCACCAAATTTTTAGACACTTATATTTCGTCGAACTCACGTTAATTTTATTTTATCCTGATACTTTCCAGTCATTAAGACCAGAAATGTTTTCTATTGAAGATTGTATGTATGTGAGGTTTTATCTTGCGCCATTCATCACATGGCGGCACATCTTCTGACGCTGACGAATAGCTTCGGGACTGTTATTACCCTGTTGTCGACAATTGCGATCTACCTGATGCTTACAGTATTTATGTTTTTTGTTCTTAGGATACTTAGCATAGATATGGTGCACATAAGCATGGTCACGCCAAGAGATGGGACGGTAGAAATAATAGGTGTTTTTATATTGATGCCATTGACGTTTGTTGAGCAACGACTTAATCTTTTTGTCTCTACTCTTACATCCTCTACCCTCTATGTCACGGTAACTGCTAATACCATCCAGATAAACAAGGTTGATGTGCAACAGTTCTTGACTCTGAACACGGGTCAATCCGAGTTCGGCTGTCATTATTCGGGTGATATAACTGGCCTCATCCTTCGCATGTTCGAGGCGTTGTGCTTTTGCAGCAACGGCAAACATCAGGATTGTTGCCATTGCGAATACCATTCTTTTCATAACTCTTCGATGTTTGGGTTATACCATGTTTATTATCTCTTCCAGAGCCAGCACGTGAGCGCAAACTCGTATCGTTTGACTTCTGATGGTGCAAAGATACGGAAAAGATGACAATAGAGTCAAGGGGAAATTCATAAACAATAATAGGAAAAACCCTATCGATAGCAGGGAAACATGTATAAAGCACAATCCGTCATGTGATATCCACTGTACATTTCCAGCATGCTACTCAAGTTGATTAATAATAACCAAAAAAAGGAGCACCCTTATGGGATGCTCCGCCAATAATATCGGATTGTGCTTAATGCCTATCTACGGATTACTCAGCAGAAAGGGTGAAGCGCTTGAAGTCAACGATCTTGAGATCCTTGTCCTGCTTAGCGAGCCACTGTGAAACAGAAGCTTTGTCGCCATCACCGAACTGGAACTCCTGGTCAACGAGACAGTTCTCTTTCAAGAACTTCTGTACGCGACCCTTAGCGATGTTGTCGATCATGTTCTCGTTGAGTGAAGCAGCCTTCTCAGCAGCAGCCTTTACCTTGATTTCGCGAGCCTCTTTAGCCTGCTCCTCAGTAATCCAACCCTTTTTCATGTTGCTCTCGATGTGATCTTCTGAGTCAACGTGAGCGGGATTGATACCGGCCTTCTTCAGCATGTTCTCAACATACTTCTCAACCTGCTCAAGCTTGGTCTTCTCAACAGCAGTCTTGTACTCCTCGTCGAGAACAGCCTGAGAAACCTTTGAAGCATCGAGTGCTACGGGCTTCATGGCAGCAACCTGCATAGCGAGCTTGTGGCCAATCTCTGCAACGGGTTTGTTGGTTTGTACCATAGTAGCAAGAGTATGCTTGCCCATGTGGTCGTAAACCTCGATATTCTCACCTTCGAGAACATTGTAACCGTCGAGTTCCATCTTCTCACCGGTGATACCTGAACGCTGAGTAACAGCGTCCTGAATCTTCTGACCATCAGCGAGAGTCAGCTCCTTCACAGCTTCGATGTCCTTAGCCTTAGCAGCTACAGCAGCATCGAGGATGCTCTGAGTGAGGGCGATGAAGTCAGCACCGTTGGCAACGAAGTCAGTTTCGCACTTCAGGGCGATGATAGCAGCGAAGCCATCAGCAACCTTTGCAAGAACACAACCGTTTGAAGTTTCGCGGTCGCTACGCTTTGCAGCGATAGCCAAACCACGCTCACGGAGCAGTTCCTTAGCTTTCTCGAAATCGCCTTCAGCCTCAGTCAGCGCTTTCTTAACGTCAGCCAGACCAGCACCAGTCATAGTGCGGAGCTTCTTGATATCTTCAATTGAAATAGCCATAATCTTTTTGCTTTTTTAGAATTGATGATTAAACCTTTAATTACTCTGCAGCAGGAGTATCCTCTTTTGCCTTAGGAGCTTCCTCTGCGGGAGCTTCAGCAGCCTTGCGAGGCTTGCGTGCAGCACGCTTAGCTTTTGCCTCGTCAGCATCAGCCTCAGCCTGTGCGTCTGCAGCTTTCTCGTCGGCTTTCTCTACCTTGCGCTCTTCGAGACCTTCGTTGATAGCCTGGCAGCAAGCATTGAGGATAACCTCTACGCTGTCCTTAGCGTCATCATTGGCAGGAATTACGAAGTCGATGTTGTTGGGGTTAGAGTTGGTGTCAACGATACCGAATACGGGGATACCCAGACGGTTAGCCTCGCGAACGGCAATCTGCTCTTTCAGCACGTCAACAACGAAGAGTGCAGAAGGCAGACGAGTCAGGTCAGCGATAGAACCGAGGTTCTTCTCCAACTTGGCGCGCTGACGGGTAATCTGCAGCAACTCACGCTTTGAGAGGTTGCTGTAAGTACCATCCTGCATGAGCTTGTCGATGTTCGCCATTTTCTTTACGGCCTTGCGGATAGTCGGGAAGTTGGTAAGCATACCACCCGGCCAGCGCTCAATAACGTAAGGCATATTCACGCTCGAAGCCTTCTCGGCGATGATTTCCTTAGTTTGTTTTTTAGTAGCGACGAACAGTACTTTCTTGCCGCTCTTGGCAATCTGCTTCAATGCTTCAGCAGCCTCGTCAATTTTAGCTACAGTCTTGTGGAGGTCAATGATATGAATACCGTTACGCTCTGTGTAGATGTACTGAGACATAGCGGGATTCCATTTGCGCTTCATGTGACCGAAGTGACATCCGGCCTGGAGCAATGTATCAAAATTAGTTCTTGACATTGTCTTAATGCTTTAAAATTGTTGTTTACTTTCTTTTTAATTCTTGTTGTTAGAACCAGCCGGCAGGTAATCCTATGATGGAGTCCTACCAGTTTAGATACTAAACGTGTCCAGTAGATATTAACGCTTACTGAACTGGAAGCGACGACGTGCCTTGGGCTGACCTGGCTTCTTACGTTCAACCTCACGTGAATCGCGGGTCAGGAAGCCTTGTACCTTAAGGGCCTTCTTGTCTTCTGCATTAACCTTAACGAGTGCACGGGCAATAGCGAGGCGGAGAGCCTGGCTCTGACCAGTGAAACCACCACCGTCGAGGTTAGCCTTGATGTCATATTTCTCAGCCACTTCGAGCAGGTTCAGCGGCTGCTTAACCACGTACTGCAGGATAGCTGAAGGGAAATATACACTGATATCTTTCTTGTTGATCGTGATTTTGCCTGTGCCTTCGCTCAGGTAAACGCGAGCTACAGAGCTCTTACGACGACCGATTGCATTAATCATTTCCATCTTCTATCTTATTATTTATACTGGTTAATATCAATTGCTTTGGGCTTCTGTGCCTCGTGGTTGTGCTCAGTTCCTTCATAGATGTAGAGGTTGTCGAGCAAGCTACGGCCGAGTGGGCCTTTGGGAAGCATACCTTTGACAGCGTGCTTCAAGATACGCTCAACGCCGAATGGCTGCTTGCGCAACATGGCGGGAGAGGTGAAGCGCTGTCCACCGGGATAACCAGTGTAGCGGGTGTAAACCTTGTCGGTTTCCTTTTTGCCGGTGAAAACCACCTTAGCGGCATTGATGATGATAACGTTGTCGCCACAATCTACGTGTGGTGTGTAGTTGGGCTTGTACTTTCCGCGGATGAGCTTAGCTACTTTAGAAGCAAGGCGACCAACAACCTGGTCTGTGGCATCAATAACCACCCACTCCTTCTTAGCTGTTTCCTTGTTAGCGGAAATAGTCTTGTAACTCAAAGTGTTCATTTTACTTTTTAATTTAACTACTAAAAAACATTTAATTCTCTTTTCTCTTATGCACAGACAAATACCACGGCAGAGGTCTAACTCCCTGCAGCAGTCTAACGTCTTGTGCTGAATCGTGATTCACAAACCGCTTTGCCCGGCCAAAGGCACTGCTATTTACACACGGTTCACGGGGATTCTAAGTCTCTCCCCAATAATCGGACTGCAAAGTTACGACTTTTCTTTTGATAGTCAGAGTGTTTAAGCTTGAAGATTATTATATTTATGATTATTTAACATTCGACAAAGAATCGTCCTCTTCGTCAGGTTCCTCGCCCTCAAGTTCCTTGATGCGGGTCTTGGCATCAGCAAGATCTGACTTGGACGAAGCAAGCTCCACCTTCAGATTGTGTATCTTCTTGTCCTTTTGGCATATGACACGGTTGAGACGTCCAATCTCCTCAGTCTTCTCGGAGTCGGACTTCTCAAGCTTACGCAGACGCTGATTAATCGAGCGTAAAATTTCGTCTATGTCTGTACACGGTCTTGCCATTCATCTGCAATGATAGGCATTTCTTGTGAAATGACCAAATGCGGTTTCACATCCATTAACGGAAGTTTTGCGTTTGCCCGAAACGCAAAATAGGCTCTCGTTGACGACTGTCTGCTTGAAGACATAATTTGGCTGCGCAAGTATGCCGCACCCACAGGCATCCTAATAGATCTAAAATTTGACAAATGTAGGCTACACATACATAAGACCATACATACAAACCGCTTTAACAATGATTTTGTTTTGGAACAAAATCAAGTTTATGAATTATTAACGAGTTCAGTTGACTATCTTATGCTGTGGGGGGCTGAGTAGTTACATTCATGAGTACTAACCATACACTGTAAACGCGCAGCAAGCGTATGGTTATTTATTAGTAATATGCCTCAGTACAAAGCAATATTTTTACTTCATAAAAACATATATAACATGCATAAACACGCCATTTGTTACCGTTTTTTTGTTAAAAACTTCAAATTCATTTGGTCGTTTCATAAATAATATTTAATTTTGAAGCGGTTTTCATGAAACATGCAGTTTCCTATAACATGATGAGTAGAGACTTATCGCTGAATTGTTACTTGGACTGCAGAATCCACGCCGACATGATGCGCTCACAGATTTTTTTAGTGTGTATGAGGTTCCGCATAGGCTAAGGGATATAAACCACAGAGGTAATGAGAGCCACTATTTATGGGAAGCGTTTATCATGCGCTTTGTAGCTTGACGTCTTGAAATTCTCGCAAAGTTTCAAAATGATTCAGTCACGTGACGAAGCAACGATAGATGCTCATGGGATGTTTTTATAATGCCCTGATATCATGCTGTACGTTGTTACTTTATAATAATGTACGTGTATGGTATAATGGGATTGTTATATCAACAATCGGCGTGGGTTTCTGACGTTGCTCGTTCTTGACTGAATGGGCAATGCGAGAAGCCTCAAGACGTAGGACGAGTGACAAGATCAGACTCCTACGCTTTTTGTTTATAGTCAATAACTTTTTCATGTAACAATGTATTATTGCCGATACTTGGGAGTCAGTTGGCCAGTTAAACACGTATGAAAAAGATTGCGTTTACACTTTTATTATTAGTTGGCTGTGCATCCTCAATGTTTGCACAGGCTAAATTTGAGCATGCACAGACACGTATTCAAGAGGGTATGTCTGAGTTTTTTGTTCGTCCTATGGTAGCCGAACTTCAAATGCTCAACAAAGATTGCCAAGAATGGTCTTTCAACATTTTCCCTGGTGTTCCTCTTTCCGACATCAGTGTTGACATGCTTGAAAATGCCAAGGCTAACGCAGCATTTAAAGCCACAAAACTTGCTGGTGCAGACATTATTCTTGGTGCTACTTTCTATGTTATTAACAACGAAAAAGCTAAAGGACTGGATGTTACCGTACGTGGTTATCCTGCCAAGTATGTGAAATTCCACAACTATGGCGAAGGACAACTTGGCGCTGACGACTCTAAGTGGATTACTCCATTGCAGGATGGTGCTCGCATACGTGCCATATCTGTTGACAACAAGCAGAACAAGGCTGTACAACGAAACACAAACAAGTAAATTTCAATATTAATTTTAAATTTTAAAGACAATGAAAAAATTATTAGTTCTGGCTATCGCCTCAATCATGAGCCTCGGCGCTTCAGCCCAGCTCATTACCTCAAACACCATGACTTATTCTCACAAAAAGGGCAGTGGTTACAACCGTATTGGTGCATCGTACAATTCAATCAGTACTGATGCCGAAGGTTCTGGATCTGTCAGTGGAGCTTCGTTGTCATGGACCAAAGGTATCTCTGTTTCTAAAAGCATGCCTCTATACATAGAGACTGGTATTGGTGCCACTTACGCATTTGATGAATTAAATGCCCTCACAGCCACTATTCCTTTGAACGTAACATACAAGTTACCAGTTACCGAGGGCATCAAGATTGCTCCTTTGGCAGGTTTGACTTTCAATGGAAACATTTTATCAGACGCTGATGACGTGAAGGTCTTTAGCCTTGGTTGGCAGGCTGGAGTTAATGTAGAGTTGGGTAAATTCTATGTTGGTGTAACTTATGGTGGTGGTCTGACCAATTATGCAGGAAACGAGTCATACAGTTGCAAATTGAACAATCTTGCAGCCACTGTCGGTATCGTATTCTAACAAAAAAAAGAATAACTTAATGGTCTGCCGAACATCTGTTACTATAATGGATGTTGGGCAGATTATTTTCTTTAACAATAAAGAGATGATGATATGAAATTCATGATTTTGACAGCATTAATGATGACGTCTATTACCTTTGCACATGCACAAGAGAGCTACACCTTGATTAAAGAAGGCAACAGCTATATTTGCAAAGGTTCTCAACCATGCAAATATGACGAGAAAGCGACCTTCGGAAGCGCTGCACTCTGGGCAATAGAGAAATCAAGCAACATCATTGAGAATACACTGAAGTGTGATGCGAAAAAGCTATCATTAAGCGTCGGTTGTAGCATTGAAGAAAGCGAAAACTCAGACAAGGCTTATACCTTTCAACTCAACATTGGGGTAAACAAGGGGAAGATAGAATTTCTTATAAAAGACGTAAAATGTATTCCAAAGGGTGTTATGGCTGTATTCAAGACCGTATCATTAGACAAGTTGAATTTAGAGAAGAAACCCCAGAACAAGGAATATGTTGATAAGTTTTCTGTTTTATGCAATCAGTTTATGCAGCAAACAATGAAAGAAATCCTTGGAGAAAATATTGATTTGTCTCATTGGGAAGCCATTATCAATGGACAAGTAGTAAAAGGTATGAACCCCAACGAGGTTATATTGGCAAAGGGTAAACCCCTTACAGTCACAGAAAACTCACAACGTACCATGTGGTCTTATGAATCTGGCAGCATCGTTATGATAGAAAACGGAATTGTTAGCGGCGTCATAAACTAAAAAAAAAATAATAATTCATCATGAGAGTGTGTCATAAACAGACACACTCTCACCTTTTTTACTTAGCACACACTAATAATGATGGTCAGCATAAAATATGCTTCGGTCCATATATAATATTTAAGGATCGCGCACGCGCACTCGCGCGCACGCGATGTCGTAAAAATCGACCACTCGACCACCTCTATAGTCTAACATGCAGTAGTTTAGAACTTTAAGTGGTGGTCGAAACTATTATCATCGACCACCCTTCGACCACCGGATTGCCATCGATTATCAACACAGACCAAGCAAAGCAAGTCCTGCATATCGATATATAAGTTAGAGATGTTGTTTATCATCGTTTTTCACAACCTTGACAATACTTTTGTCAAACGTTGGGCAATACCTTTGTCAAATATTGGACAATACCTTTGTCAAATATTGGACAATACCTTTGTCAAACGTTGGACAATATCTTTATCAAACGTTAGATAATATCTTTTTCAAACGCAGAAAAGACCTTTTTCAATCGTTTCGAAACAGTCTTGACAAATGTTAGAAAACACTCTTAACAAACGTTAGGCAATACCTTTACCAAAGGTTTGGAAATGTCTAACTATACGTATCTTGGACTGAGATATGAAATTCGACGAATTTTGGCGGTGGTCGATGGGTGGTCGATAGAAACAGTTTCGACCACAGCATAAAACACTGTATGATAATGCGATACACACTTCTGTGGTCGTGTGGTCGAAATTTTCTGAAAACTAAAAATTTTAGAGAATGTCATAAGCATCGTGGCATTCCACCTGATGAAAGTTCTACTAAAGACAAAACGCTCACGCACGTACCTATTCATATATACGTGCATGAGCGCTTATGTTATTTGATAGCTGTTCTGTCCTATGATTACTACATGATGCCAATCCAACGCAACACATCGTTGAGGTTAGCCACAATCATAAGGAGCATGAGTAAGGCAAGTCCCACATAATTGGCACGTATCATGAAGTTTTCCGATGGTTTACGACGTGTGATAATCTCATAGATGAGGAAAAGCACATATCCGCCATCGAGGATAGGTATGGGCAGAATATTCATAAATGCCAGAATGATAGACAGGAATGCGGTCATCTTCCAGAAGAGATACCAATCCCATGTTGAGGGGAAGAGATTTCCAATGGCTCCGAATCCTCCGAGACTCTTAGCGCCATCGGCAGTAAACACATATTTCAGGTCGTCAACATAGGAACCAAGCACATGCATGCCATATTTGACACCAGCAGGGAAGCTCTCAAAGAATCCATATTTCTGTGTATATGGCTTATAGAGACCCGCTACGCTCTGTACGGTGAATCCCAAACGCATATCGGCAGTGAGCGTTACCACGGCAGTATCGGTTTTTACGCCATTGGTAAATACCACAGGGATGGTGCGCACTTTGAGGCTATCGGCAGGCGATTTAGCATCTGCCAACAGGTCGGAGCGACGATCCAACTGGTCGATAATCTCATTGTATGAATCCACTGCATGTCCATTGACCGCCAGTATTCGGTCGCCTTTCTTCATTCCAATTTGCGATGCAGGCATATTGGGCACGACAGAGTCTGCCACTGCAGGAAGGAGCGGACGCACGAACGAGGGTTCTGCCTTCATCATATTCAGGAGATTCAGGTCACCAGGCAGATTCACCGTCACGGTTTTTCCCTGACGAATCACCTCCACCTGTTGTGCTGCAGCGATATCGCGATACAGGTCGGCACTAAAATCTTTGAAGGCCCCCTTCTCTGTTCCCACGAGAATATCACCATCGCGGAAACCGAGAGCCTTAGCCTCTTTATTAAACTTCATACCGCCAGTCATGTCTTTCACTGGCACATAGGTATCTCCCCAATAGAAGAGAATCATGGAGTAGATAAACAGCGCAAGGAGGAAGTTGACCAGCACACCGCCTATCATGATCAGCAATCGCTGCCATGCCGGTTTGCTTCTGAACTCCCAAGGCTGTGCGGGTTGCTTCATCTGGTCGGTATCGAAGCTCTCGTCGATCATACCGGCAATCTTGCAATAACCGCCAAGGGGAATCCATCCGATACCATATTCAGTGTCGCTGTTTTTGGGTTTAAATTTGAAAAGACTGAATTTCCAGTCGAAGAACATATAGAACTTCTCTACTTTCACTCCAAAAAGTTTCGAGAAGAAGAAGTGACCACCTTCGTGCAAGAGCACCAAGATAGAGATGGCCAACATCAGTTGTAGCAGTTTAATAAGAAAAACTTCCATTCGTTATTTGTGTCTATTCGATTTTTATTTATTCATGAGTTCTGTTGCTATGCGCCTTGCCTCGGCATCGGTCGCAATATATGTATCATAGGTAGGCGAAGCATCGTAGGTGCAACGCTGCATGGTTTCGGCAATGATGTCGCTCATCTGCAGGAATCCACACTTATCTTCAAGGAATCCGCGATTGACAATTTCATTAGCTGCGTTGACGATACAAGGCATGTTTCCACCCTTCTCAATGGCCTCGAAAGCCAGTGCCAAGCAACGGAATTTTTTCAAGTCGGGCTCAAAGAATTCAAGGCTGCGGGTCTTAAACAGGTCGAGGCGCTCACCAGAGAGCGTCAGACGTTTGGGATAAGAGAACGCATACTGTATGGGCAGTCGCATATCAGGCACTCCGAGTTGCGCTTTGACCGCACCGTCATCAAACTGCACAGCCGAATGGACAATGCTTTGCGGATGTACCAATACCTGAATTTGCGAGGCTTTTACACCGAAGAGCCACTTGGCTTCGATGACTTCGAAGCCCTTGTTCATCATCGATGCCGAGTCGATAGTAATCTTCGCTCCCATGTCCCATGTAGGATGTCGGAGTGCATCTGCCTTGGTCACCTGTGCCAACTGCTCAATGGTAAAGTTGCGGAAGGGGCCTCCAGAAGCTGTCAGCAGTATCTTGTCGATGCGGTTGACATCCTCGCCCACAAGACTTTGGAATATTGCCGAGTGTTCACTATCTACTGGCAGGATGGGCGCATGATACTGCGTAGCCAGATTGCCAATCAGTTCTCCAGCCACAACAAGCGTTTCCTTGTTGGCCAGTGCAATGGTCTTTCTTGCTTTGATGGCATGGATGGTGGGGGTCAGTCCAGCAAATCCCACCATGGCAGTGAGTACGATATCAATCGGTTTAGCCTCTACTATCTCGTTGATGGCCTGTGCTCCAGCATAGACTTTCACGTCGGGAATATCGTCGGTGAGTCGTTTGAGTTCATCGTAACGTGCCTCATTGGCAATAACGATAGCTGCCGGATGAAAGCGATGAGCCTGCTCGGCGAGCAGTTCCACACGGTTGTTTGCCGTGAGACAATACACCTCATAGAGGTCGCTATGCTCTTCGATGACCTGCAGAGCCTGTGTTCCTATGGAACCTGTAGATCCGAGGATGGCAATTTGTTTCTTTTTCATATCTCTAACAATCCCTCTGGGATAATTGTTTTTATGGTTCTTTCCGTGGTGTCAATATGGTGTATTAGGTCGTCAGAAGCCGGAATGAGTCGTCCGTCTTCGAGTTCAAAGAGGATGTTATGGGTTGAATCGTCAATCGATGCAATGCGTCCCACCTCTTTTCCTGTATCGGCATCCACGAGCATGAATCCCACGAGCATAGACAGTGAAGGCATGGCGTCCTCCTCTTCTGCCAGACTTCTTGGGAAATAGACATCACACCCTGTGAGTTCTGCTGCCCGTTGTTGGGTATCGACATCGCAGAATTTGATGAGTGCGAGACTGTCTGAACGGAAGCGATACTCTTCCATGAAGAACGGCACGAGTATGCCGTCAATATCGAGAATCAGGTATTCTGCCTCGACACGGTCGAAGACATCATCGGTAAACTGCAGGCTCACCTCGCCTTTCACACCGTGCGACTTGCCCAGTCGTCCTATCTTATAGACCTCTTCTTTACGAATCATCTCACTCTTTGTTATCGTTTGCAGTCGTTCTACACCTTATTTATATATATTATTATATGCGTTCAATGTGTGCACCAAGTGCATTGAGGCGCGCTTCAATATCTTCATAGCCGCGGTCGATCTGCTCGATATTGCTGATTTGGCTGACGCCATCAGCACTCATGGCAGCGATGAGCAGAGCGATACCGGCACGAATATCCGGACTCGACATGCGTTGCGGGCGCAGCGTGTTTACCCTGTCGTGGCCTACCACCACAGCGCGGTGTGGGTCGCAGAGAATGATTTGCGCTCCCATGTCGATGAGTTTATCCACGAAGAAGAGTCGGCTCTCAAACATTTTCTGATGGAAGAGCACTGTTCCACGTGCCTGCGTTGCCACGACGATGAGCACCGACAACAAGTCGGGAGTCAGTCCAGGCCATGGTGCATCAGCCAGCGTCATGATAGTTCCATCGATGAAAGAGTCCACCTCATAATGTTCCTGACGAGGAATATACAAGTCATCACCCTCTTCTATAATCTTCACACCCAATCTGCGGAAAGCGTCTGGAATGATACCCAGATTGCGGAGCGACACATTCTTGATGCGTATGCCGTTGCCCACCATGGCAGCCATTCCGATAAACGATCCCACCTCAATCATATCAGGCAGAAGGCGGTGGGCTGTGCCATGCAGATGCTTCACACCCACGATGGTTATCAGGTTTGATCCGATACCGCTGATATTGGCACCCATGCGGTTGAGCATGTGGCAGAGTTGCTGAATATAGGGTTCACAGGCTGCATTATAGATTGTTGTAGTGCCTTTGGCAAGAACCGCCGCCATGATGATATTGGCAGTACCGGTCACCGAAGCCTCATCAAGCAACATATAGGTGCCCACGAGCTGTTTGGCAGCAATCTCATAAACTTCCGTCTTTGGGTTCTGTCGGAAGTCTGCACCCAGGTATTTGAAGCCGAGAAAATGGGTATCAAGGCGTCGGCGACCGATCTTATCACCCCCAGGTTTAGCAATCACAGCCTTTCCCATACGTGCCAAAAGCGGTCCAATCATCAGCACACTGCCACGCAGTGCAGCACACTTCTGGACAAACTCCTCACTACCGAGGTAGTCGAGATTGAGTTCATCAGCCTGAAAATGAAACACTCCCTGCTGTTCCTTACTGACTTTCACACCGATGTCTTTCAACAACTGTATCAGATTGTTGACGTCACGAATGTCGGGAATATTGCGTATAATAACCTCGTCGTTGGTGAGCAACGTTGCACAGATCACCTGCAAGGCCTCGTTTTTAGCGCCTTGAGGGACGATGGTTCCACTGAGCAGGTGTCCGCCTTCGATTTTGAATGATGCCATAATCAGAATGTTAGGGGTTATAAAAATACTTATCTGCGACCTTTTCCCTTATTGCGTTTCATGGGAATAGGGTCTGTACCGGGAATGATTCTCTCAAACTTAAACTCGTTGAGATCAAGCTGTATCACACCGTCCGTCAGTCGGGCAATATCGTCAGCCACCTTCTCGTCGTCTGTCGAACCATGTCCCCAATTTGCCAGATCACGCTTCATCTGATTGGCAGTCAACCGTGCTAGTTCGTCGCGTTCCTCTCCCGGCGGCATGCTCTTGAGGCGTTCAAAAGACTCATCAAGCAATCTACCGTAGTGACGCATCTTAAACCGGCTCTTGTTATAAGAAATCGGTGCGGGCTTTGCCAAAAACTTTTCTGCCAACGACACATCGTAAGGCCAGTCGATATCGAGCTTCTTGTCGCTGATGAGATATAGGTGATCCCAATAAGCCTGTGCGTCACTGTTGTTGACTCTGGCTTGCGGATTACGACTCTCCATCAGTCTGACGATACTCTTTGCACAGCGCAGGCGTTCCTCTTTGGAAGGTAACGAACAGGCATGTTGCACCATCAACTGAATCTCGCGTCCATATTCAGGCATGACGAGTTTCTCGCGTTGTGTATTGTAATCTATTCCTTTGATGTCCATTGTCATGTTGTTTTGTCTTTTAGAGTAATTTCTTGGGCTTGAGGGCTACAAAGTCTTTCAGATAGAAAGGCACAAAGTAGGCCACATCTTCCGTACGTCCGTCCAGCAATCGGCGCTCTGCCAGCGGCTGCATCCAGCGTGCCTGTGGCTCAATGCCGTCTATATAGTGGGCATTGGGATGATCGATGATGTCCATACACTTCTTCGCACCATTGCCGAAGAAATATACGGGATGCTGGTCGAGCCACTGCCGATAAGTATCGGCATTCACAACGTCGGCACCTACCGGCCGCACCTCTTTCAGGCTGCGATCGTAGATGGCGGCATAAACTTCCATGCGTCGTGCATCGAGCATGGGACAAAGTAAGGCATCGTCTTCAATGCCTTCGCGCAGAAGTATGGGCACACAAAGAAGCTCAAGTGTAGGAACGGCAATGAGTTTCAAGTCACGTCCGTAGCAGACACCCTTTGCCATTGACACACCGATACGCAGTCCCGTATAGCTTCCAGGACCGCAGCTCACAGCCACGGCATCGAATGGAATGGCGTGACTATCAGTGAACGAAAGGGCCTCATCCACCATTGATCCGAGTCGTTCGGCATGGTTAGGACCGCTATGGTCTTCTTCGTGATAAATGCAGTGGCTGTCTTCCGACACTGCCACCGAACATACGTCTGTGCTGGTTTCAATATGTAATATACAAGCCATGTATCTTGGAGTATATAATAGTTCAAGCTGCAAAGTTATGAAAAAAAAACGATATTCTGTGTATTCTGCCCTATTTTTACATTACTTTCACGTCAAAGAAGATAGTACAAAGCGCAAGACTCTCCAACTTTCTCCTATTGTCCTCCTATCATTCTCCCATTTATCATCGTAAAAATGGGACTTACTTGGGACTTACTTGGTAGTCACATGGGACTTACATACAATCTGTATAAGGCCTAAATAGGCCGTGTACAAATACAAAAAAGGAAGAAACTCAGAATCATCTGCAAGTTACCAGGAATATGCTCACTTCTAATATAATACCATCTTCTTAGTTCAGAACTGGACATCCATACGACGGATACAAGCCTAAGCAAAATATCAGAAACACGTAAAACAAAATAGCGCTCAGATAGTTAAAGCCTGTTAACAAACCATTGTTTTCGCACACAAACCCTTGATATACGTCAAGAATATGATAATTTAATGCATGATTTATTGCAAAAATGTTGCGAGATATCGAAAAACATCGTAACTTTGCATCGTCAAAAGGAACAAGAGGTTCCAAAATGACACACACAAATAGATTGTTTTAGGTTAGTAGTAATATTTATAGTTTTAGGTTTTTAGTTATTGGTAAAAAGAAAGTTTGAAATATGGATAACAGTGGTCGCCGTGAGGCTCCCATAACTTTCTTTTTTTTAATTGAATTTTGTTTTATACAAGATATACTACCGCAAGGTAGCCCCGACCGAAAGGTCAACAACATTAGAAAAGGATTTTTAGTTATACATAGGCTTTGGATGTCGCTGCTCGTGGTGAGTAGCGGCATTTTTTTTTGAATTTGGTTGGCAAACTCAATGAATTTGCACCTTCGCTGAATATTTCATTTGACTCCTATACCTATCTGTTGTGAGCGCTATGCAAGTTTTATTGATGTGCAAATCAATTTATTTTCCTCGGCAAATCAATTTATTTTGCTCAGCAATTCAATTTGTTTTCCTCAGCAATTCAATTTACTTTCCTCGGCAATTCAATTTACTTTGCTGAGCAACGAAACATCCACAAGCATGCAACACGCTATATACAAGCATATTACATGGCTTTTCAACAACACAGAGAAAACAGGTCTTTTGAAGCCATCGATATCAGACAATGCCAAAAGGTATGACCATGGTGATCGTTCAGAACTTCCACTCCATCTGCAACTGTAGGTCGGGTTGCGAGGAATGGCATATTTCCTGCTTGCCACTGCCTATCTTAGAACGGTCGAAATAATCGGTGACACCCAACTTGGCTGTTAGCATCAGACGGTTGGCAATGGTGGCAGAGGCCAAGAAACTATACCGGATGCCTTCACCATAGAAGGCAGGGAAATAGAAATCATAGCGCAACGATGGCTCATACTGATAGAGGCGGCTCTCATAACTATTGGTGTGGAAATAGCCCATGCGCCCCGACAGGCGGAAGGCGGAACGTTTCCAAGTCAGCTGCTGACTACCCATATAGCCCCAATACTGCTGATGGATGCTAACCGAAGTGCCGTCGAACTGGGTCTGCCAAGATAGCCACGAACCTATTGCCCTACTCAGCCGGAGGCGCAACCGATGGTTGTAGCGATTGTAGAGAGTGGTTTTCTCTGCATTGTCGCGCTGGGTGAGATGCAGTCGGTAATAGCCATCAAGCATCCAATTGCGACTCTTCCACTCGCAAGCCACCTTGGTATCGAAGGCATCGCTCGATGCGCTGACCTGATAGCGTGCCCAAGCAAAGTGGGTATAGTCGGCATATACCTTCAACAGAAATCGCCATGAGGGTCGCCATTCCATGCCGACATACATGCCATGCTCGTTTTGCACCTTGCCTCCTTCCGAGAAACTGCGGGCATGGAGGGCGGTGTATTGCTTGTCGTAGTAGCGGTGGATGGCTGAAAAAGTCAGTGAGGTGGCAGGATGCCAAGTAGCACGATGCAGCAAAGCCAAGTGGCCATGGCGGTTGATGGCTGCTTCGCCTGCCAACGAGATGTTATCGCCTGTATAACCGTAATCCACGCTCATATTGGCAAAGGTGGCTCCTGCGGCTTGATAGCGACGGAAGGGAGCACCCTCACGGTCGGGGTCAAGTGTGCGGTCGAAGTGGGAAAAGACGAAATTGCCATTGACATAGACCTTCTTGCCATGCCAGCCAACACTTCCACCGGCATCCCATCGGTAGGTATTATGCTTTTTGTCCATCTCGGCAGGCAGGCGATGGTAGCCCGAAGTGAGCAGTGTGCGCACCGTTCCATCATCGTTGAGCGTGGCATCAAGCGGTCGGTAGGAGCCGAATACGGTGGTGCGCCAATGGTCAGACAGGCGCATGGTCAGGGCTGCACCCTGCAGATAGTTGGCAACAGATCGTGAGCTGTAGGCTCGGATATCGGCAGAGGATCGCATGGCAGACTGTAGCATCATGGTTTTTCCCATGGCGAAAGCTCCGTTCATGATGAGTCCCATGCCCATCTGCACCCGATACATCCCCAGACAAAGGCGGTCGATACGCCCCAAATGGTTGAGTTGCAGAAAATAGGAATAGTGGTCATACCCCATCTTGTTGCGGTCGGAAAAGAAGGGTTCGCCGGCATCTTGTGCTGCCGTAAACCCCACTTTCAATCGGTCGCGATAGTTGTGCTGATAGCGCACGGTATGGGCATAGCGCTTGCCCAAATATCCATCGCGGTAGCCCTTACGGGTGTAAAACGGTATGGAGACGGTGGCTGACAGCGTATTGTCGCCTCGCAAGAGGGCTGAGTCCAGTCGCAACGTGGGCATTTGACGCTCGACGGGTGCCACACAGACAAAGTGTAACAGCAGTCGGCGCACATCGTCACCTATCGACTTCACCAACAGCAGTTCGCTAAGGGATAGCATGGCCTTGTTGCGATAGACATACTCCAAGAGGTCGCCCACCTGTCTGGCGGAAAGAAAAGGCAGCCGCTCAAGTTGCTCGCGAGTGGCGCTATTCAGGTTGATGGGGTGGTTTTCCAGTTCTGTCAATTGGTCGAATGCCTCTTCCCATTGGGCGGCATCGCCCTCATCAGCCTCAACCCACTGCCAAAAATCATCTTGCCAAGGGCGCGATTGCTGTGCCGACAGCATCAAAGGCGATGCTGTCAGGCATAGAAGCAGACATAGGCACTGCCCCCACTTGCTATAGTTTGCCATATCCTCCCTATTTGGTTAATCAAAACCACTTCATCAGCGGTCGCAAGAATGCAACGAGCTCAGCTGCCATTTTCTGGTGTTGCCAGAGTGATGGATGCCATGAAGCGCCATAGTATAAATCGCCGGTTTGGGGTGTGAAGTCGAAGCGATAGACCTCGGCGTCACCTCCCTTGCGTGCCTCTGCCACTACTTCATCGAGGATTCGACGGGCTATGTCGAGCTCTTTGCCATTGAGCATAGAACCGCAAAGATACACTATTTTTGCATGTGGATTGCGTTGGCGCACCTGAGCGAGAAAGCGTTTGTAGGCTTGTTTAAGCAACTTTGTATCGTAATTGTTGGTGGAGAGGTCATTGGTGCCAAGGTTGATGCACACCAACTGAGGTTGGTAACGGGCAAAATCCCATTTCTCCGAACGGTCGTAGAGGTTGGTGTAGAGATATTCGGTGGTCATCACATTGTCGGGAGTACCTGTCTTCGGACCGTCATAACTGCGATATACTCCAATTCCACTGCGTGCCACGACATGCGCTACGGCATCAAGATCACGCGTAGCGATTTGCGCATAGGTGAAATAGTGGTTCTCTGTTTCGTATTCGAAAGGATCGCTCATCTCGATACTCTCGTTGCCATAACCGCAGGTGATGCTGTTGCCGATAAATTCGATAGTGCGTTGGGGCAATGCAGGGGCTGTCAACAACTTAGCGCCAGCGTCGAGAACAAAACCACGGAAGTCGGGTTTAAGTTCATAACCTTCTATCACATACATCAATCGCACATCATGACAACCTTGAGGTAAGGCTGTGGCAAGTGTAACAACCGAATCGCGCTCACCCATGAAACTCACTTTGAAGGGTTCGGCACCATCTATTTGTGCCATAAAATAGCCGCTGCGGGGTTTTGCCATCATCTTCAGCGAGGTGCCGGTAAAGCGCGCAATGATCTGTGTGCCAGGGAAAGTGAAGCGCGGACGCATGGGATTGGAGAAACAGATGCGTCCCACATACTGGATGCAACTGTCGGTGGGGTTGATAACTGTGCCTGTTACAGGACGTGTGGTCGATGCCGCAGCCGAAAAGACGGCAACAACTGAGAGCATGAGGAAAACGATTCTTTTCATGAACTATAGTATGGTTTTTTTGTTATTCGCTTTGCAAAATTACAAAAATTATGATTAACTTTGCACCAAAAGCGATAAAAAAACAATGATGGACGAAGATTTCGACATAAGACAAGAGCAAATCTCAGCATCGGAGAAAGACTATGAAAACGCACTCAGACCACTCTCGTTCGATGATTTCAGCGGACAGAAACAAGTGGTAGAGAATCTCCGGGTGTTTGTAGAGGCTGCTAAATATAGGGGCGAACCATTGGACCACACCCTGCTCCATGGCCCACCAGGACTGGGTAAGACCACACTGTCCAATATCATTGCCAATGAATTGGGAGTGGGATTCAAGATTACCAGCGGACCGGTGCTCGACAAACCGGGCGACTTGGCAGGCATCCTGACATCGCTCGAAAAAAACGATGTGCTCTTTATTGACGAGATACACCGTCTGTCACCAGTGGTTGAAGAGTATCTATACTCGGCTATGGAGGACTATCGCATAGACATCATGATAGACAAAGGACCGTCGGCACGGTCCATACAGATTGACCTCAACCCCTTCACACTCGTGGGGGCTACAACAAGAAGCGGACTCTTGACGGCTCCACTGCGCGCACGTTTCGGTATCAACATGCACTTGCAGTATTACCAACCAGAGACGCTACAACGCATTATCACGAGATCGGCATCGATTCTCGGTGTACCCATCACCGCTGAAGCAGCGGCTGAAATAGCGGGAAGATCGAGAGGTACGCCACGTATCGCCAATGCACTGTTGCGACGAGTGCGCGACTTTGCACAGGTGAGAGGCACTGGACGCATCGACACCAATATCACACAGGTGGCATTGACAGCGCTCAACATCGACCAATACGGACTGGACGAGATAGACAACAGACTGCTGTTGACCATCATCGATAAGTTTAAAGGGGGACCTGTGGGCATCACGACCATTGCTACGGCTATCGGAGAAGATGCAGGAACTGTGGAGGAAGTCTATGAACCATTCCTCATCATGGAGGGTTTCATCAAGCGAACACCACGAGGAAGAATGGTCACCGAACTGGCTTACAAGCACTTTGGACGCAACCCCTATACGGGAAACATCATGGAACCAGGACTCTTTGACGAATAAAAACTATGAGAACAGGAATATTTGTGGGAAGCTTCGACCCCTTTACCATCGGACACGACAGCATCGTCAGACGAAGTGTGGCACTATTTGACAGACTCGTTATCGGCGTAGTGGGCGACCATGTGGGGAAACCTTATATGCAACCGGCGGAAAATCGGATGAAGGCGATTGCCGAACTCTATGCTGACGAACCACGCATAGAAGTGAAACCGTACTACGGACTGGCGGTGGATTTCGCTCGCAACGAGGGGGCACAGTACATCATCAAAGGGGTTAGGTCGGTAAAAGACTTTGAGTATGAACGCGAACAGGCGGACATCAACAGACAAATGAGTGGGGTGGAAACACTGCTGCTATACAGCGAACCACAACTTTCGAGCGTTTCTTCAACCATGGTGCGAGAACTGATGCACTTCGGAGTAGATGTTTCTCCTTATCTGCCCAAAGCTAAAACACCAACGAAGCAATAACGCTGGGCAATGAAAATACAGCGTATGACTACAATATACAGATAGAACGAAACAATAAAGACAATATGATAACATACAACGCAGAAAACGTGAAATTCCCGAAAATAAAGCGCCGGGAAACCACAGCATGGATTAAAAGAGTAGCTGCCTCCTATGGAAGAAAGGTGGGAGAGATAGGGTATCTCTTCTGCGATGACGAGAAAATACTGGAGGTGAACCGCGAATACCTGCAACACGACTATTATACTGATATCATCACCTTCGACTATGATGAGGATGACATCATCAGCGGAGACCTCGTCATATCACTCGACACCGTGAAGAGCAATGCAGAACTCTTCCATAAAAACTATGACGAAGAACTACACCGCGTCATCATACACGGCATCCTACACCTCTGTGGCATCAACGACAAAGGGCCGGGAGAACGGGAAATCATGGAGGCTGCAGAAAACAAAGCGCTGGCAATGCGAACCGCAGAAGCACAATAGCCGAAAAACGAAACTGTAAATACTTACACACAAATACACTAAAACACTAAAACCTATGACAGCAATTATCGCTATTATCCCCATTATCCTGCTCTTCGTATTGATGCTGGGACTGAAAATGCCCGGTCACAAGAGCGCGTTTATCACTTTGGCTGCCACCGTCCTGTTAGCGCTATTCGTGGCGCCAGCAATGGGCATGATGCCAGAAAAGTTTGCCACTGCCAGTACCTATGCAGTAGTGTGGTGGAGTCTTGTGGAAGGCATACTCAAAGCCGTATTTCCTATACTCATCATCATTCTGATGGCTATCTACAGCTATAACATACTGGTGGAATCGAAAGAAATAGAAACTATCAAACAGCAGTTCACATCGTTTACAGACGATAAAGGAATACTCGTTCTCATGCTTGTATGGGGATTCGGAGGACTTCTCGAAGGTATGGCGGGATTCGGAACGGCTGTGGCTATTCCTGCGGCAATACTTATCGGACTGGGATTCAAACCGATGTTCTCGGCACTGGTGGCCCTCATCGGAAACACCGTGGCTACGGGATTCGGTGCTGTGGGAGTGCCGGTAACAACGCTCTGCAACGAAGTGGCACCGGGCGGATCGGCATCGGCAGAAGCCATTTGCGAGACATCGGCATTCGCTGTGGTACAGCTCTCACCATTGTTCGTCCTGCTGCCGTTTATCATCCTGATGCTCACCGACCGGAAAGCTTGGGCGAAAAACATTGCACTGGCACTATGGACGGGCATCATATCGGTAGTGGTGCAATATCTCTGCGCACGCTATCTGGGATCGGAAACTCCTGCTATCATAGGCAGTGTGGCGGCTATCGTGGCTATCATCATCTATGCTAAACTCTTTGGGAAGAAGAAGGAACATCGTGAGAACGAACGACACTTCACACTCGGAGAGACCTTCCGCGCATGGAGCGTATATCTCTTTATCCTTGTGTTTATCCTTGTCAGCGGTGCACTATGCCCACCAGTCAACGATTTCCTCAAAACACATCTCGTATCGAAAGTGCCGCTGCCAGTCATCGGATCGACGTTCAAATTCGGATGGATATCCAATGCAGGACTTATGCTCTTCTTAGGTGCTACCATCGGTGGAATGATACAAGGACTTTCTTTACGCAAGTTGATGACAGTGCTTGCACGTACTACCATCAACCTGCAGAAAACGGTGGTGACCATCGTTTCACTCATCGCATTGGCATCGGTCATGAACTATAGCGGCATGATAGGGGCTATTGCGGCAGGACTCGTGGCACTGACTGGATCGTTCTATCCATTCTTTGCACCACTCATCGGCGCTATCGGAACATTCGTTACAGGATCTGATACCTCGTCGAATATACTTTTCGCAAAACTACAAGCCAATGTGGCAGGACAGTTGGGCATGACGGGCACATCGTCATTCTATGGCATCTCTGGCACGGAAAGCAACTGGCTCGTCGCTGCAAATACCACTGGTGCAACTGGTGGAAAGATGATTTCACCACAAAGTATCGCTATTGCTACTGCATCGTGTGATATGCAAGGAAAGGACGGAGAGATTATGCTTTCGGCTATTCCCTATGCGGTGGTATATATCATACTCGGAGGACTCATGGTCTATTTCGGTATTTAATCTGGATGACATAACATACGGACACGGCCTACAACAAGACAACATACACCTATTTATATATGGAACACGACAACAAGCAACCGGTTTGGACGGACGACGACGTGAAATATATGCGGCGTTGCATACAACTGGCAGAGAACGGACTGCTATCCACACGACCTAACCCGATGGTGGGTGCGGTGATTACAGCACGCGGAAGAATCATTGGAGAGGGCTATCACGTGAGATGCGGACAAGGTCATGCTGAAGTGAATGCCTTTGCTTCTGTACGTCAAGACGACGAACCGTTGCTCAAAGAGGCAACCGTCTATGTGTCGCTCGAACCCTGCTCACACTGGGGCAAGACGCCACCTTGCGCCGATCTGATTATCAGCAAGGGAGTGAAGCGCGTTGTGGTGGGCATCATCGACCCATTTGCCCAAGTGCAAGGACGGGGCATCAGAAAGTTGCGTGAAGCTGGAATAAAGGTGGAAGTGGGATTGTTGGAGGATGAGTGTTGGTGGCTCAACAGGCGATTCTTTACTTATCATGCCCAACAACGACCATACATCATCCTGAAATGGGCACAGACGGGCGATGGATTTATCGATGACCATTACCACCCAGTAATGATTTCCAATCCGCAAACGCAAATGCTTTCACACAAACTGAGATCGGAGGAAATGGCTATATTGGTGGGACATACCACTGCTGAGCGCGACAAACCGGCTCTCAACGTGCGACACTGGACTGGACAAGATCCGAAGCGCATCATTCTAACCCATGCACGCCCACTGCAGCAACTCATAGATGATCTTCATCAACAGGGCATCCAGTCGCTCATCGTGGAAGGAGGAAGAAAGACATTGGAAAGTTTCATAGAAGCGGGATTATGGGACGAAATACGGAGAGAGCTATCGCCCATGACCGTTGGAGACGGTACTCCTGCTCCCCATTTGCCTGCCGACATCGCCATTGTCAGCCATCACCATTATGCCGACAACACCATCACCGTCTATCGCCGCAAACAACATTAAGCATCACAAGCATAATCAGGCTACTACATAACACATGCAGGGATTCCTTTCAGAATCCCTGCACGTGTTATAATAGTTTCTCGTTCAACATTTATTGAAAATATTCTTGATGGCATAAAGTGGATAGACCCTGATGTCATCATAACTACAGAAATTTTCAAGTGATGTACGGATTCCATAGTCAATGTCTTTCTGGTGAAGAAAATAACGCATACTTTGCATAGAACCTTTGATACCCGATTTAACTTCTATTGGACGTATCTTATCAGCAAGTTGTACTACGTAATCCACTTCAGCATTGCTGCCACTCTTCTCCCGATGCCAACAGAAAAGTGATTTTGGTTCGTAACAAGAGGATGATTTGACTATTTCGTTACCAACGAAAGTTTCTGCGATGGCACCACGATTTACAACTTGTATGTCGGTAGTGGATAGAATATCTGAAAGGTCTAAACCTAAAAGACATTGCAACAATCCAGTATCAAGGAATATCATACGACGATATTTTTCATTGATTTCTGCTCCCAAAGGTATTCCGTTGGCAGACGTATGGGTTACTGGATATACAAGTCCGGCAAGGATAAGAGTTTCAAGTGCTGTTTTAATCTGCTCGCTGTTTCCATCGCAGTTCACCTTGCTATATACGAATTTGCCAAGCCCTTGCTCGGCAACAGAACGGAATACGGCATCAATACGAACAGACGGGACACGCTGGCGATACTTTACAAAATCATCTCTAAACGACTGTATCAGGTCGCGCAATAGGTGCTGACACTCTTGCAAATTACCATCTTGACAAAATCTGGATACCACAGCGGGCATTCCTCCCATAATCAGGAACAACCGCAATTTGCGCACGGCTTGCTCATGTATAGGTTCTGGAAGTGGATTAAATGGATTTGCTTTGGCTATCACACTTGCCAACATCTCATCACCCGTAGCCCACAAAAACTCCTCGTAAGAAAATGGATACATAAAGATACTTCTTATTCTTCCAACTCCATAGGATGGTAACGATTCTAAAGCAAACTCCAAAAGAGAGCCAGCCGCTATTAGATGTTGTTCTGGATACTTTTCATAAAAGTATCTTAAACGATTAATTGCTTGTGGGCATGCTTGTATCTCATCGAAAAACAAAAGGGTTTTGCCTGCAATAATTGGCTGATGAAGCTGTATTGACAACAATTGGCAGATCTCTTGTGGTGAATAAGTTCCGTCAAACATATAATGTATGTCAGGCCGTTCATTGAAATCCACTTCTGCAAAGTTATCAAATTGCTCCGAAAGATGCCGTACTGCAGTTGTTTTTCCAACTTGTCTTGCTCCTCGCAATAGCAGAGGTTTTCGGTCTGTTTGCTTTGCCCAGTTCTGAAGTTCTTTGTCTATATATCGTTTGTTATATTTAGCCATATCCTATATGTTACTGGTTTTCAGTCGCAAAGATACCACTTTTTTATGAAATTAAGAATCAAGAATTGGTTAAATTTTATAAAATTAGGGGCTAAGAATTACCTATATCAGAGAAAATTAGGGGCTAAAAGCTGCCCAAACCTTATAAAATTAGGGGCTAAGAATCACTCAAATCAGAGAAAATTAGGGGCTAAGAACAGAATTAAGACATTAGATAATGCCATAATGGCGAAGCGCCAAAAGGATGCCATCATCATCTACACTTGTAGTAACATAAGTAGCAGCAGCCTTCAATTCGGGGATGGCATTACCCATGGCGATGCCTGTTCCAGCCTTGAGAATAATGCTCATATCGTTGCCACCGTCACCGAAAGCGATGGTGTGGCTCATATCTATACCTTCCGCCTCTGCCATGGCGATGAGCCCTTTGCCTTTGTCAGCATCGCAATGGGTAATGTCGGTAAACTCCGGATGCCATCTGCCTGACACACAATGGGGCACTTGGGGCATGAGCAACGACTCATGGTGGGCATCAAAGAATGCCGACAACTGATAGACAGGTTCTTCCATAGCCACGTCAAGGGGCGTATCGTAGTCGATATTGGTCACCGCAAGGTCGTGTTCAAAGATACGTGCAATACACTCTTTGCTATTGAATGGCACCATGCGTGACTCGGTACAAACGAGACAAGCATCGTCATTCTGACGACAATCGTTGAGAATCAAATCCACATCGGCAGGGGCTATAGGCACACGACGAACGGTGCGCTTGCCTACAAAGCAATGTGCTCCGTTGGTAGTGATATAGCCGTCAATGAGATGTTCGATAGGTTTGAGATTGTTGAGAATATAATAGGGACGTCCCGTAGAAATATAGATGCGTGCACCATTGGCCTTAGCCTGTGTGAGGGCAAGGATGGTAGATGGTGGTATCTGGTGGGTTTTGAAACTAACGAGAGTACCGTCGATATCGAAGAAAAGGGCATATTGATGATCCATGAAATACAATCTTTATATTGTGAAACTAGTGGGTAAGAGGTTTATTTCCTACCGAAATCGGCAGGCACCTCACCCCATTTCTTGGTTTCCCACTTGATGATGGGGTTTGTCCAAGTGTGTGTGTTCAACCAACGCTCGGCGCGCTGGATAATCTGATAGAGTGGTTCTGTCTGTGGTGTGCGCTCAAGTTTGGTCTTACACTGACGCTTCTTCACCCAAAGAATGGCATTGTAAGAGTCGCTATAGATGGTTTTTTGCGTTTGTCCTTGCTGTTGCATGAGTGCGAGTGCATGGACTATGGCGAGAAATTCACCGATATTGTTGGTGCCTTTCATCGGACCGAAATGGAACACACGGGCACCTGTAGCTAAGTCGATGGCCTGATATTCCATCGGACCGGGATTTCCGGAACAGGCAGCATCGACGGCCCACGCGTCTGCCGTCACCTCAAGAGGCAACGGCAGAACGGTGTCGTTTCGATAGTCGGGAGGGTTCTGCATGGGCTACATACGCTCAGGAACCTCGATACCAAGCAGTGCCATGCCATTGCGGATGACTTTTGCCACGTTGCGTGCAATAACAAGGCGCACGAGTTTCTTCTGCTCATCGGCCTCGTTGAGGATGCTATAGTCGTGGTAGAACTGGTTGAATACCTTTGTGAGTTCGTAGCAGTAGTTGGCAATGCCACTGGGACTGTAGTCTTTACCGGCCTGCTCTACGGCAGCGCCATACTCGCTCATCTTCTGGATGAGTTCGGTTTCCTTGTCGGAAAGAACTGCGGTGAGTGGTGCTTCGGATGCTCCCTGCTCGCCTGCCTTGCGCAGAATGCTGCGGATACGGGCATAGGTATATTGGATGAAAGGACCGGTATTGCCATTGAAGTCGATAGACTCTTCGGGATTGAAGAGCATATTCTTGCGTGCATCAACCTTCAGAATGAAGTATTTCAGGGCACCCATTCCCACGATGCGTGCAATCTCGTTGCGCTCGTCTTCACTCATATCGTCAAACTTACCCAGTTCCTCACTGGTCTTCTTGGCGTCGCTGACCATGAGTGCCATCAAGTCGTCGGCATCGACAACAGTACCTTCACGGCTCTTCATCTTACCATTGGGAAGTTCGACCATACCATAGGAGAAGTGGACAAGTTCCTTACCCCACTTGAAACCGAGGCGATCGAGGAGTATTGAAAGTACCTGGAAGTGGTAGTTCTGCTCATTGCCCACCACGTAAATCATCTTGTCGATGGGGTAATCCTGGAAGCGCATTTCAGCAGTACCGATATCCTGTGTCATATAGACACTGGTTCCATCGGAACGCAACAGGAGTTTCTGGTCAAGGCCCTCGTTAGTAAGATCGGCCCAAACAGAATTGTCGGCATGACGCTCAAAGAGGCCTTTGGCAAGTCCTTCCTCTACTTTGGCTTTACCCTTGAGATAGGTCTGCGATTCATAGTAAATCTTATCAAACGAAACACCCATCTTTTTGTAGGTCTCGTCGAAACCGGCATATACCCAGTTGTTCATCTTTTGCCAGAGGGCACGCACTTCGGGATCATTATTCTCCCACTTCACCAACATCTCGTGTGCCTCCTTAATGAGAGGAGCCTCCTGCTTGGCTTGTTCTTCGTCCATGCCACTTTCAACAAGTTGCTTTACTTCTTCGCGATAATGCTTATCGAAAGCAACATAGTAATCACCAATCAGGTGGTCGCCCTTCTTACCGCTTGTCTCAGGAGTCTCGCCATTGCCATATTTCAACCAAGCCAACATAGACTTACAGATATGTATGCCTCGGTCGTTGACAATATTGGTCTTCACTACACGATTACCGTTAGCCTGCATAATCTGTGCTAACGACCAGCCCAACAGGTTGTTGCGCACGTGTCCTAAGTGAAGTGGTTTGTTGGTATTGGGCGAAGAGTATTCGATCATCACCAACGGACTATTTTCATTAGCTTGACGCTCACCATAGTGTTCGTTGGCATTGATATCGTTGAGCAGGGCAAGCCATGCTGCTGGCGCAATAACCAGATTGAGGAAACCCTTCACAACGTTGAATCCTGCAACAGCTTCGCAATGGTCTGCAAGATACTGACCAATCTCTTGTGCAGTCTGTTCTGGATTCTTCTTAGAAATCTTAAGGAAGGGAAATACCACTAATGTAAGATTACCCTCAAACTCACTACGTGTCTTCTGCAGTTGCACCATCTTTTCGGGCACTTGTTGTCCGTAAAGTGATGATACGGCCTCTTGTGCCGATGTGATTATCTGTGATTCTATATTCATATACCTATTATATTTAGAGTGCAAAGGTACGATTAAGTGAGCAGAATACAAAAAGAAATACCAAATTTCTTTTGGATTCTCGAACGTGAGTACCTAAGATGCGAAGCATCAGAGGTACGATTAAGTGAGCAGAATACAAAAAGAAATACCAAATTTCTTTTGGATTCTCGAACGTGAGTACCTAAGATGCGAAGCATCAGAGGTAACTACAAAGCCTTTAAAGCCATACGAATAAGCGATAGAAAAAACATACGCCACAGAAAATTATATGCAGAAATGCTTTCGCAATTGCTGGAAATTTCGTACTTTCGCATCAACTAAACACTAAAAAAGCAATTGCCTTATGAAGAAAATCGTAGTTTTGACAGGTGCCGGAATGTCGGTAGAGAGTGGACTGAAAACTTTTCGCGATGCTGACGGATTGTGGGAAAACTATCCCGTAGCACAGGTGGCAACACACGAAGGATGGCTCGAAAACCCCACTTTGGTGACCAATTTCTATAATATGCTGCGAAAAAAATGTATCGATGCCAAACCCAATGAGGGCCATAAACTTGTAGCAGAACTCGAAAAGAAATATGATGTGACTGTAGTGACACAGAATGTGGATAACCTTCACGAGGCTGCGGGCTCATCAAAAGTAATCCATCTGCACGGCGAACTCATGAAGGTGTGCAGCAGTAGGGATGTAGATAACCCGCGATATCAGCAACTTCTCACTGCCGAGAACTGTGAAGTAAAGCCCGGCACACTGGCTGGCGATGGATCGCTTCTCCGCCCCTTTATAGTCTTTTTCGGCGAAGGCGTGCCAATGATCAGTCGTGCAGCGGATGAAGCAGAACATGCGGACATCTTTATTATCATCGGTACATCGCTCAACGTCTATCCTGCAGCCGGACTTGTACAGTATGTCAGACCGGGAGTACCTGTATATCTCATAGACCCCCACCCCGTCAATGCCGGTTCCAACGTGCAGCAGATACAGGCTGGTGCCAGCGAAGGCATGCGTCAACTCTCAAAACTGCTTCTTTCAGACTAACGCAAGCTATGGATTATAGGATTCATAAGCAATAATGGTCGCGAAATGTAAACAAGTGCTAAAATACTGATGTTTTCGCACACAGCAATTGATTCATATCAATAATATATGTTTATTTTGCGTAAAATATTCCAAAAAAGTTGCGTCGTTATGAAAATCATCGTAACTTTGCATCGTCAAAAAGAACAAGAGGTTCTTATCAGACATTCGGTTAATAGATTGTTTTAGGTTAGTAG
>NZ_NPIZ01000036.1:0-575 GCF_002251185.1 Prevotella sp. P5-126 | reverse complement strand
GCATCGTGGGGTAAGGGGATGGTGGCTACATATTGATGTTGTGCTGTTGCTTTTTACTGAAAGCTGCTACTAACGACTCATAAATCTACCCTTAATCGTGTATTGGATGATAGTTGCGGATTTTAGGTTAACTAACTATTCCCCAGAACCCCCACTGGTCTAACAAACGGGGGAAAACAAAATGGCTATTCTAAATGGACTTATCAAAAAAATGAGTGGATCGGCTGGTCAGTTGACTTTCAAGACTGTTAACGGTCGTACCGTAGTATCGGAGAAAGTGACCAAGGTACGCAACACTCGCACCAAGGGACAACAGCGTCAGCGCATGAAATGGGTGAACATCGTCCGCATGTATGCAGGACTCGTTCCGCTGCTGAAAAACGCCTTCGAGAGGAAAGCGCAGTACCACACCGACTACAACATGTTCGTCCGTGCGAACAGCGTGGCTGCTCCTGTCTATCTCACCAAGGCTGAATCGGATGGCGGCGCATGCATCGCAGCTCCCTATCAGATCACCCAAGGCACGCTGCCCTCTATCTCGGTGAAGGGTACTGGCGACAAGGCGGTGACCAGCA
>NZ_NPIZ01000035.1:0-7955 GCF_002251185.1 Prevotella sp. P5-126 | reverse complement strand
CAATATGCTGCCAAAGCTCCAAGAGTATTGACAATGAAGTTGTCGAAAGATCTGTGTCTGGAATTTTACACTCTCTGCAATATTCTTAAGTTCATCGTTAACGGTCTCTATGATAGCCCGCTTTCTAAGCAAGAGTCTATCTGATATTTTCATGATAGACCCCTTCATGTTGCTTTTTAGTTTCGTGATAAGTTGTATCCCATCAACGAAAAGTTTATCGAATAGGTTCTTGCCTATATACCCCTAATGTCACAGGGACGGGTCAATGACATCAACACCAAGCGTTACAGTTGACAGTTGACAGTTTCCAAAAATGATTTTTTTGCGGTACAGATAACAAATAACAGATAACAGATAACAGTTTTGGAAAATCATTTTTGCGTTACAGTTACACTATTACAGTTTTTGAAAAGGAAAAACAGGTACGTTTAGACCTCCTGAATCACTCCTCATCAAAGGCCTGACCACAGAAAATGAAGACAAATATAAAATTTTCAGTCAACATCTTCGCAACTCTCATTTTATTTTTATAAATTTGCATGGAAAATCGTAACACAGGGGAATTACTCTCCTATCATTCTTAAAACCAAAAAACTGTGCATCAGTCATGATGTCGTTGACCTGTCCCTGTGACATCTCAAATAAGATAAACCGTCCAACTTTTTGGGGTCACATCAGGAGATGAAATAAAAATTACTGACTATCGTTATATTTATAAATATAAATAATATAGAAGAATATGGAACAAAAATTATTTGACACGATAATCTCTGATATAAAAAATGATTCTTTTTTTACTGAATACAAATACAAGAAAAGTGAGAATATGCTATATCATCGAGAAGGTAACAGCACATTATTTGTCGAACTTGATCACTGGCAAGATTATGGTGAGTGCATAATATATATAATATATGGGCGTCGTTTTGATATTCTCACAAAGTGGTTTGAAAAATTCAGTTTTAAATCATTACGAGATCAAAGAAACAATCCTGATGTAATGTGTGACAACACATATTTTGGTCAAGAAGAATATATCTACTTTGACTATAGATTCTCGGATTACAAAGTAAAAATGGGTAAAATGCTTCCTATGATTAAAGAGAACTTGACAAGTTTTGCGAGAAAATATTCGACCATGGAAGATTATTACAAGGAAGATGTTCTACCTATTATAACCAATGAAAGAGAACTTCCAGATGTTGGAGCAGATTGGATATTTATTTATCTTACGTTAGGATACCTCGTTGACAGAGAAAACTACAATATATTGAAGAAAATAATACTAGAACGTGTTGAATGGATGCACAGTCGCGGTGAGCCCAATATTGAACATTATTATAGCAAAATGGAAGAGATAATTACTTATATGGAAAAGAATGTGAAATTATAGTCGTTTACCAACTTTGTAGATTATGTAATCTATCAAGATTTCCCCAAAAGATTTCTAGCCTTCAGGCTACCCAAAAAAAATCCACGGATCACACGGAGGACACGGAGAAAGATTTTCGTTAAAGATTTTGTTTTGTGTTACAAGCGTTACAGTTGACAGTTGACAGTTTCCAAAAATGATTTTTTTGCGGTACAGATAACAAATAACAGATAACAGTTTGGGGAAAGCAAAAACAAGGGCCATTTTGACCTCCTGTATCATTCTTCGATAAAGGCCTGACTACAGAAAATAAAGACGAAGATAACTTTTTTCAGTCAACATCTTCGCAACTCTCATTTTATTTTTATAAATTTGCATGGAAAATCGTAACACAGGGGAATTACTCCCCTATCATTCTTAAAACCCAAAAACTGTGCATTATTCTTGATGTCGTTGACCTGTCCCTGTGACATCGGTGTCAGACAAGGGCACAGGCGGAAGGCTTTGTGCGTTTGTATATACCCTTAACCGCAAAATGAGAATAACAGATATATTGAATTACAAATTAAAAAAATGAATATTATGGAAGAAAACAAAAAGAAACATTATGTAACGCCTTCGATGAAGGTGTATGAGATTGAGCCAACGCAATTATTGGCAGGGAGCTCCGGAAGTAGCGAAGTATCAGTGAACGACTGGGGAGACGGAAACAGTTTGGGCTCAGGTGAAATGGTTGAGGATTAGGATTGATTTAATTAGACAAAAACAATGAGAAAGATCTTTTATTTAGCAATGGTGGCTGTTACAGCAATCTTTGCCGGCTGTGCAAACGACGAGGATGCACTGCTGCCAAATGACTCGCTGAAGGACACTCCAATCAATGTCGATGTGTTAGTGTCGGGCATAAATACCCGTGCCGGATATGGCAACACATCTCAGCCTACGATGTTCTATCTCTCGATAGACCAAAACGGCACGAAATACGACTACACCAATGTCGTGATGAAATACAAGGAGGGCAAATGGGTGGCATACGAGTCTGCTGATGAGAATGCAAAAAAGAAACAACTTCTTTGGGAAGGCTCTAAAGACAATGTCACCGTCACGGCGGCTACGTTCCCTCTGTCTAAGACTTCAACTTCTTATGCCCTCAGTGCACAGACCGACCAGTCAACTGCCGATGGCATCAAGACAAGCGACCATCTGTATTATTACAGCAATGCCGTCACGCCATCAACAGGCGGTATAAGTTTAGAGCTCAACCATATCATGTCGAAGATATCGGTACAGCTAACCCTCGGCACGGAGTATGAAGCCTCAGAGACAAACCCCATCACATCAGTCACTGCTTTTGGCGCATCAACCGGCGCAACCTATTCTCCTGGGGCAGGAACGCCTTGGAGCGCAGAATCAAACGTTTCGAAGATTACTCTGATTTCTTCCGTGGAATACAACAAAGCTGAGCGTACCGTCACCTACGAGGCCATCCTCGTGCCACAGACGATAGCCGAAAACACCTTTGGAATAGAGATACGGATTGGCGAGAAGACCTACGAGTGGACTTCTGCCGCTGCCTTCACATTGACAGGTGGCACAAACCACACCCTCGAAATGACAGTGGGCAATGCCAGCAGTGCAAACATCAATTAATAGAAATAATAGTACAATGAACAAGATAATATTTTGGACCATGGCAGCTATGGCATTCCTCCTTGCAAGCTGCGCAGGCGAAGAAGAGGTTACGACACCTGCTGATTCGCTGAAAGGCAAGCCCATCAATGTAGATGTATTGGTGTCGGACATCAAGACTCGTGCGGGCTATGATACGAAAAATCTGCCTACGAAGTTCTATCTTACCATCGATCAGGATGGCGAGAATTATGACTACACCAATGTCGTGATGAAATACGAGGACGGAAAATGGGTGGCATACGAATCTGATGCCGAAGGGGCTGCCAAGAAAGAAATGAGTTGGGCTGGCTCTACGGGCACCATCACCGTTAAGGCTGCCACGTTCTCCCTCTCCTCTACATCAACCCCGCTCAATGCACTGACTGACCAATCAACTGCCGAGGGCATCAAGGCAAGCGACCACCTGTATTATTACAGCAATGCCGTAAAGCCTTCTGAGAATGGCACCATCAGCATTCCGTTCGACCATATCATGTCGAAGTTGGAGATAAAGGTTACGCTGCGCACCCAGTATGGGGCCTCAGAGACAAACCACATCACCTCTGCCATAGCCATTGGCTCTGCCACCAGCGCCACCTATTCTCCCACAGGAGCAACGCCATGGAGCAACTACAATTCTGCCGTTTCAGACATTAAGTTATGCCCTTCTGGGTCATACAGCGCCGCTGAGCGTACCGCCACCTACGAGGCAATACTCATTCCGCAGAACATAGCAGAAAGCACCTTCGGGGTGAAAGTGAAGATTGGCGACAAGACCTACACATGGAAATCTGCCGATGCCGTCACGTTAGAAGGCGGCAAGAAATACACCCTGAATCTTACCTTGGGCAAGAACGAACTCACTCTCAACACAATCTCTGTCAGCAATTGGAACGAAAAAACAGTCACAGGATTAAATGCGGAACTCGTTATTCCTTATGTCACTTTCACGGCTGAAAGCGAACAGACATTCACATTCTCTATTCCAGAGATATTCGCAACCGCCCTTGGCGAGAATGAGTATTTCGAATACTCTGTAGGCGACGGCGAATGGACACGATTTACAACAACCGTAGAGAACATCCCCTTTGGCGGCACTGAGGGAAGTCTCCGTCTGCGCGGCAAGAGCAGCAAAGGTACGTTTTCAGGTGGTTATTCGACAATCGAGTTTACAACCGAAAACTCACTAGTAGATTGCACAGGAGATATCCGCACACTCATTGACTATGAGAACTACGCCGATGTAAATACAGCCGATGCCAAGTTCTATCGGTTATTTTTTCAGAATACACAATTGAGGACACCTCCTTCGCTTCCTGCTACAACATTGACTGAGTCTTGCTATGAACAAATGTTCTATGGTTGCACCGCACTCACCAAGGCACCGGAGCTTCCTGCTACAACATTGAAAGAATATTGCTATCAATACATGTTCTTAGGTTGCACCGCACTCACCGAGGCACCGGTGCTTCCTGCTACAACATTGGCAGGCAATTGCTATAATGGAATGTTCTTAGGTTGCACCGCACTCACTAAGGCACCATCGAAGCTTCCTGCTACCACATTGAAAGAAAATTGCTGTGAACAAATGTTCTATGGTTGCACCGCACTCACCCAGGCACCTGCTCTTCCTGCTAAAACATTGGCATACAGTTGCTATAATGGAATGTTCTATGGTTGCACCGCACTCACTAAGGCTCCCGCTCTCCCTGCTACAACATTGGCAGGCTTGTGCTATCAATCCATGTTCTTAGGTTGCACCGCACTCACCCAGGCGCCAGTACTCCGTGCTACGACATTGGCAAACGATTGCTATAGGGAAATGTTCTCAGGTTGCTCCCAACTCTCAAGTGTAACCATGTTGGCTACAAATATCTATGAAAGCGATGCATCCTATTATTTTAGTGATTGGCTTACTAATGCAGGTACAAGTGCTCAATCGCGTAAGTTGTACCTGTCTTCTGATTTTGTTTTTGTAGTAAATCAAGGTCAACTTGATAACTTTAAAGGAAGTCTCATTCCTGAAAATTGGGAATGGGATATTTATCGGGAATAATGGTAATAATTAAATAACATCATAAACAGTTGGAGGCTGCAAGCGGCACAGAAATGCCATTTGCAGCCTTCATTGTTTATTGACGGAATATGTCGTTCAGAGTTCATTTCTGCTGTATAGTGACAAAATGCTGTGAAATGTAGTCTTTGCACCTACATTTGCACTCCAAAACATCAATAAACACTATACAACAATGAAAGAGAATGTAAGCAAAAGATGTCACAGGGACGGGTCATTGACATCATGACTTTCAATTCTTACAGCTTACAGTATTACAGTTTTTGGAAAGGAAAAATAGGTTTCGGATTCTTGAAACACGAGGACTGGGACTGTTTTTTTGGACAACGCCAATTTCAACTCCCAAGCGTTACAATATAACAATATAACAGTTTCCAAAAACGATTTTTTTTGTGTTACAAGCGTTACAGTTGACAGTTGACAGTTTTGGAAAACGTTTTTTTTTAAGATGCCACAGAGAAAGGTCAATGTCATAACGGAACGTCGGATATTTGGGGATGACAACGACCTACCCCGTGACATACGTGACATGAAAAGTGGGGGTTCGGGGGATTCTCTGCTCCGTTATAGTAGCGACACTGGAAGTATGACCAGTGTCGCTTGTCTCCCTTTTTGTATATTATGCTTTGTCTTCGTCAAAGTAACTGCCTATAGGCATTTCACGTTTGCAGTATAGACATTCATTATAACGCTCTCGGCTTCTGCGCTCCTGGGCGAACATTCTTTCTGTTGACTCGGCATCTTCGGTAAATGAAAGGTGGTTGTCAATGGCCATGGAACCTGCCATGCCTTCCACATCGAGGTCTTCTGTACCAATGAGCGTGAATGTCCAGCCTTGCTTCTTCAGCTTCTCAATGAGGTTCTTGACCATCTTGAGATTGTACTCCTCTGAACAGTTTTCCTCGCCGTCGGTGATGATGGTAACAAGAACATTGTCATCGGCTTCTGTCTGTGCGTTGATCTTGGCAATTCCCTTGCCGATAGCATCGTAAAGTGGAGTGGCTGCACATGGCTTGTAGTCCTTCAGAGTCAATGGACATGCTTCTGCTGCATTGATATTGTCATAGTGGAGCTTGAAATGATCGCTGTCAAAGGTGATGAGGGTGATTCGCTGCTCCAGGTCTTTGTGGGCTTTCTGCATCTTCTGACAGGTGGTGATGGTCTCGTTGATACCTGCAAGTGCTTGTCTGCGGATGATATTCATACTGCCTGATTCATCGATGATAACAAGGTTATATACTCTCTTGGTGGTTTTGCTTTCTGTTGTCATAATTGTTGGAATTTAGATGATTAAACATTGATTTATAAGACGTCTTTATACATTAAGAAGAGAATCTGGTGAAAAAAATTAAGCAGAAAACTGTAAAAACTCGATTTTTTTGATTGAAAAAGATTATCTTTGCAGTTAACTACAAAAGTTCAATATGATGGAACATGCTGATAAATACATCATTGACGGATTCCGCTCGTTCGATCCTGCTATAACCAAAGAATACTTCTATGGTTACTGCCGTCGCGCATATAACATATATGATTATAAATACCAACTCCGCAACAAGACGGGACTGGACTTCTACTCACTGGCACATGAGTATTACATCCATCTGCTGAAATTCAAGTTCAAGCCTCTATTGGATAAGCCAAAGGAGATGAAACTCTCCACTTGGATGGCCAAAGGTTTTCACTTTGTAGTACTCGATGCGCTGAAAGCATACAACAAGGAATTTGAACACAAGGCTGAGGAAGCTGCTGACGTGGTACTGGAATATGTTCGCTCTACCGATAAGGAAGAGGGAATGCTCTCTTATGTGGCAGAGGCTGTTGCAGCTCACTACCATGACCGTATCATGCATGACATTGCATTCATGATCTTCCGTGTCGGTTTCAAACAGAAAGAGGTGGCTGCGCAACTGGGAATGACTCCAGCAGCCGTTAATCAACGATACAAGAAAATGATGGAAGAGGTGGTGACTCCTTTCGTTATAGAAAACTATGGATCCGGTCTTTACACAGGCACTGTGGAATTGTGTAAAAGAATGGACAAGGAGACTCCACGCGGCACATCTTGTTATGCTCGCATGTACGAGGAGCTCGGACATTCTATTATGGCAAAAAATCAATCATATATGGACAACAAGCGTATTACTCCTTCTTTTATATCTTCCCTCAAATCAAACGAGATATTTGTTTTCGGTTCAAACCTTCAAGGTATTCACGCAGGTGGTGCAGCACGTATGGCTCACACGAACTTCGGTGCTGTCATGGGTAACGGTGTCGGTATTCAGGGACAGTCGTATGCCATTCCTACCATGCAAGGTGGCGTAGAGACTATCAAACCTTATGTGGATGAGTTTCTGGCATTCGCTTCTCAGCATCCTGAAATGCACTTTCTCGTGACTCCTATAGGTTGCGGCATTGCTGGCTTTGAACCAGAAGACATCGCTCCACTATTCATAGCAGCTAAGAATGTGGAGAATATATCTCTGCCAGAAGAGTTCTGGAGTAAAATAAACTAATTTATTGAAAACAAACATGAAACAAGGGGACTTGCCCCCGTGTTTTCACTTTTGTCCTTACAGGACGTAGTTGATAATATGCCATGATATCCTCAGGGCGTTGCCCTGGGCTAGGAAAACCATTGGGCTTTCAGCCCGTTATTGCTTGTTACGTGATTCCGCTTTCTATGTTAAAATCCAAATATTTTGACCATTATTTTTAATTTATGCTGATATTTTATATTCTGGTGAGAAAATTTGGCGATTTCGGACCATAGCAGTGACCAAACGTATGAGTTTGTTCTTTACATTATTCAGTGCAACCTGCTTCTTCTTTCCACGT
>NZ_NPIZ01000034.1:0-33032 GCF_002251185.1 Prevotella sp. P5-126 | reverse complement strand
CAATATATAACATAGATTTATCGTTTGAAAGTTATATATAATAGTTTTTTTTATATATTGTGTGGGCACACAATATAATACTTCTGAAAAATTCTTTAGAAATGTTTTTGATTTTAAAAAAAATATATTACCTTTGCATCAGTTATCCTGAAAACAATCTTTTTACCTTAAAAGAGAGCTAATACCTATTGAAGATTGAAGCGATTGCCTGTGAGGGTCATCGCTTTATTTTTTTTATTATAAATTTGGTTGTCTCATAAAAAATTCGTAACTTTGCGCCCGATTTAGTCCGTTTTGGCTCGGTAAAGTCACAACACGGTGTTGTGCGCCAGTCGGAAAAACCCGTTTATAACATTTAAATAATGTACGCAATTGTAGAAATTAACGGTCAGCAGTTCAAAGCCGAAGAAGGCAAAAAGCTCTTCGTGAACCACATGAAAGAGGCTGAAGCCGGCAAGACTGTTGAGTTTGACAAGGTACTGCTTGTCGACAAAGAAGGTTCAGTACAGGTAGGTGCACCCACCGTAAGCGGTGCTAAAGTAGTATGTGAAGTGATCAATCCCCTTGTTAAGGGTGAGAAGGTTATCGTTTTCAAGATGAAGCGTCGTAAGGACTCTCGCAAAAAGAACGGTCACCGTCAGCAGTTCACTCAAGTAGAAGTTAAATCAGTAATCGCTTAAACGTAGGAGGAACAAGAAATGGCACATAAAAAAGGTGTAGGTAGTTCTAAGAACGGCCGTGAGTCTGCATCACAGCGACTCGGCATTAAGATTTTCGGTGGCCAGAAGGTTGTTGCAGGCAACATTATTGTTCGCCAGCGTGGCTCTAAGCACAACCCCGGCAACAATGTTGGTATGGGTAAGGACGATACTTTGTTCGCTCTCGTTGACGGAACTGTTCAGTTCCACAAAGGAAAGCGTGACAAGAGCGTTGTTTCAGTAATCCCCGAAGCATAACGCCGAACAAGAAAAAAAAATACTCCAAACAAACAATAGAATCCCAAATCTCTTCTCACGAGGTTTGGGATTTCTACTTTTTAAAGGCTGTGGAGGTTAAAGGTTACGAACCTTATGAAGCTGCAAACGTATGCACTTTTACCCTGATACGTGGGGGGATGGTATATTGTTGCCCAAATGGTTTATAATTCTAACGATAAATATTCAAGTATTCCGTTGAAGAAGAGCGACTACAAAAAAAAACAAGAACCCATGGAGTAGAGTTCCTGTATTGTTTTATTTATAAAATGTGAACTTACTTGTTTTTTGCTTTTTTAAGTCTATTATAGAAAGGATGGAGCAATGAAGTTGCGACTCCCCTACCCGACAATTTGTCTAGTTCAGTTTTGGCTCGATTGTTTTTGCCAGATATGATGAGTAAGTCAATATACGACAACGCATAGTCTATGTTGGCAGGCTTTCTTTTAATCGCTTCTTCCCAGTCGTATAATGCTATTTCATATAGTTTCAGTTCTGCTTCATAAGAAGCTCGTGCCACATACACTTCCGGATCCTCCGGATGCTGTTCTACCACAATATTTAGTTGTTCCAGTGCCTCTTTTCTTCTTCCAGATGACTGGAACATATAAGCAAGTCCAAGTCTTGCTTCTTTATTAGTAGGAACGCTGGCAAGAACGGTTTCGTAATCGTTTTTTGCCAAATCATAGCGTCTGAGATGCATGTACGCGTATGCGCGATAATATAGAGCCGATAAGTTTTTTGATTCGTACCGAAGTATGAGTGTATATTCATCAACGGCATATTCCCATTGTTGCAGTTCGAGATTGACTGCAGCTTTTCTTAAGTGTAAATCGGTATTATATGGAGAAAGTTCAATCTTTCGGTTTAGCGAATTGAGTGAATCACGCCATTGCTGATTGTTCGTCTGTGAGAAAGTCACAGACGAACAAATCATCAATAGAGTAATAATCAAGCTTTTTTGATATAATCTACAATCCATGCTCCCACTTCTTTTGTTCCGTAAGCCTTGCCACCTTCAACTTGAATTTCTGGGGTTCTTACATTGGCGTCTAACGATGCGTTGACAGCCTCTCGTATCAATGCGCCTTCTTTGTTGAGTCCGAAATGTTCAAGCAACATTGCAGCCGATAGGATTTCTGCTAATGGATTGGCGAGGTTTTTACCTGCAGCCTGTGGCCATGAGCCGTGCACAGGTTCGAAGAGTGGTGTATGTTCACCGAGTGATGAAGATGGCTGTAATCCCATAGATCCTGTGATACAACTGGTCTCATCTGTAAGGATATCGCCAAATGTATTTTCTGTAACGACAACATCGAAGAAGCGTGGTTCTGTCAGCACACGCATTGAAGCGTTATCGATAAACATATAGTCGGTGTTGACATCAGGATACTGGGGTTCCATTTCCTTAGCAATCTGTCTCCAGAGTCGTGAACTTGCCAGCACATTGGCTTTATCTACAACGGTGAGGTGCTTTCTACGTTTCTGTGCTGTTTCGAAAGCTACTTTGAGTATTCTCTCAATTTCAGGTCTTGTATAGATGTCGGTATCGTAAGCCTTGTCATTATCCTGATATTTCTCTCCGAAATACATACCTCCTGTGAGCTCTCTGATAACTACGAAATCTGCACCTTTAAGTAATTCGTCTTTTAGTGGGCTTTTATGAAGCAGACAATCGAAGGTGGCAACAGGTCGTACATTGGCAAAGAGTCCGAGTTTTTTACGCATAGCCAAGAGTCCCTGTTCTGGGCGCACTTTTGCTGTGGGGTCGTTATCAAATCTCAGGTCGCCTACTGCAGCAAAGAGCACAGCGTCAGCATTCATACATACTTCGTGTGTTTCATCGGGATATGGATTGCCTACAGCATCAATGGCATGTGCTCCGCAGAGTGCTTCTTGATAAGTGAATTCATGTCCGAATTTGTCGGCAATGACATCCATGACCGCAACACCTTGTTTCATAATTTCCGGTCCGATACCGTCACCGGGTAATACAGCGATTTTGAGTTTCATTGTGATATTGTTTTTATTGTTCGTTTTCTATGATGTTCAACATTTTAAAGGTTGCCTTAATAGCAGCTTCAGTTTGGTCGGCATCAAGTCCTCTGGTTCTTAACACACCTTGTCCATGTTGCCATGTAATGACGGTCTGTACGAGTGCATCCGTTCGTCCTCCAGGCGGTATCGTAACCGCATAGTTAGCCAACAATGGAAATGTTCTGCCTAGATATTTCTTATAGATATATCTGAGTGCCTTGACAAACGCATCGTACTGACCGTCTCCTGTGGCACCGGCTTCATATTGTTTACCATTGATTTCCACTTTTACATTGGCTCCTGGTTTTAGTCCGTATGCTGTAGATACAACATAGCTTACGAGTTTTACCTTATCTTCCGGAGCATCGTGTTTCAGTACGTCAGATACGATGTACGGCAAGTCTTCCTGTGTGACAATCTCTTTTTTGTCTCCAAGCTCTGTAATACGTTGTGTCACACGCTTGGTTTGTTCTGGTGTGAGTTCAAGTCCCAGTTCTTCGAGGTTTCTGGCAATATTAGCCTTTCCGCTGTTTTTTCCCAGCGCATATTCCCTTTTTCGTCCGAATCTCTCTGGTACGAGATCATTATAGTAGAGCTTGTCTTTCGAGTCACCGTCAGCATGTACTCCAGCCACTTGTGTGAAGACGTTTTCTCCCACGATGGGTTGGTTTGGAGCAACAGCAATACCGCTATATCCTTCCACCAATCTACTAATGCCGTTGAGCTGTTCTTCGTTGATATTTGTTCTGGCATGAAATTGGTCTTTGAGTATCGCCTGTACGCTTGCTAATGGTGCGTTTCCGCATCTCTCACCGAGTCCGTTGACGGTAACATGAAGTCCCTTTGCCCCGCTGAGTACAGCAGCCAACGAGTTTGATACTGCAAGATCGTAGTCATTATGTGCATGGAAATCGAAATGGCATTGTGGGTATCTCTTTATCATCTTTCTGAAATACTCAATGACTTGAAGCGGATTCATCACACCCAATGTATCAGGCAACAGGAATCTTTTTATTCCACTATTGCAGAGCGCGTCCATGATCTGATAGACATACTCTGGTGAATCTTTCATACCATTTGACCAGTCTTCAAGATAGAGATTTACAGCAATGCCTTTTTCTTCTGCATATTTCAGCGATGCCTTGATATCTTCAAGATGCTCTTCTGGAGATTTTCGCAGTTGGTGTGTGCAATGTTTCAGCGAACCTTTTGCTAAAAGGTTGATGACCTTTCCTCCACAGTCGTTAATCCAGTCAATAGAAAGTCCGCCATCTACAAAACCTAACACTTCAACACGTTCGAGCATACCGATATTTCTTGCATATCTGCAAATCATGCTGACCGCCTCTTTTTCGCCTTCTGATACGCGAGCCGATGCCACTTCAATACGATCCACATTAACTCCATGCAGCAACATTCTTGCTATCATAAGTTTCTCATGAGGAACGAATGAAACGCCATTGGTCTGTTCTCCATCTCTTAGGGTGGAGTCCATGATTTCTATGACTGGCAGTTGTCTTGTATTGGCATTTATGCGTTCTGCTGTTCCCATTGTTCGATTTTGTCCTTGTTTTGAATCAGAAAATCGATATCATCGAGTCCATTGACAAGACAATGTTTTTTATATCCGTTAATATCAAAGGTTTCCTGTCGTCCTGTCGCCTTATTGGTGACGGTTTGTTCTGGCAAATTGACCTCAACTTCAGTTTTGGGATTGTTTTTAATGCTGTCAAAGAGTTCTGCCAAGAAGTCTTCGCTGACTACTACAGGGAGAACGAAGTTATTGAGCTCATTGTTTTTGTGGATGTCAGCAAAAAAGGAGCTGATGACCACTCTGAATCCGTATCCAGCGATGGCCCATGCAGCATGTTCACGACTAGAACCTGAACCGAAGTTTTTTCCTGCCACGAGTATGCATCCGCTGTAGGTAGGATTGTTGAGCACAAAATCTTTATTTAACGTTCCGTCTGCGTTATACCTCCAGTCGCGAAAAAGGTTGTCGCCAAAGAAACTTTCTTCTCTGGTAGTGGCTTTGAGGAAGCGTGCTGGAATAATTTGGTCTGTGTCCACATTTTCCAAAGGAAGTGGCACACAGGTAGATGTTATGATGTTGAATTTCTGTTTCATTTTCAATATGTTGGATATGCGTGATTAAAGCAACTCTCTAGGGTCTGTTATTTTACCGGTTACGGCAGCAGCTGCTGCTACCAATGGTGAGCAGAGTATGGTACGGCTACCTGGTCCCTGTCGTCCTTCAAAGTTGCGGTTTGATGTAGATACGCTGTATTTTCCTGCAGGCACTTTATCATCGTTCATGGCCAGACAGGCAGAACATCCAGGTTGTCTGATTTCAAATCCTGCCTCTTCAAGAATCTTATCGATACCTTCTTCGCGAATTTGCTGATCTACGGCCCAACTTCCTGGCACGAGCCATGCCACTACCCTTTCACATTTCTTACGTCCTTTGGCGATAGATGCGAAAGCTCTGAAGTCTTCTATGCGACCATTAGTACAAGCTCCAAGGAATACATAGTCTATTTCCTTGCCAAGGAGTTTCTCTCCTGCTTTGAATCCCATATAATCGAGTGATTTCTGGAATCCAGCGCCTTCACCTTGTGGTATGGCTTCGGTAATTCCGATTCCCATTCCTGGGTTTGTACCATAGGTAATGCGCGGTTCTATATCTTTTGCGTCGAATACGAGTTCCTTGTCGAAAACAGCGTCATCACCGCTTTTTAGCGTTTTCCAATAAGCCACAGCTTTGTCCCATGCTTCACCCTTAGGTGCAAACTCACGACCTTTGATGTATTCGAAGGTTGTTTCGTCAGGTGCAACAAATCCACCACGTGCGCCCATCTCTATCGACAGGTTGCAGAGTGTCAGTCGGCCTTCCATAGAGAGGTTTTTTACTACATCTCCCGCATATTCTACAAAATAACCTGTAGCACCAGAAGTAGTAAGCTGGCTCATGAGATAGAGTGCCACATCTTTTGCGGTTACCCCTTTCTGCAGTTTTCCATTAATACTGATGCGCATAGACTTAGGTTTCTGCTGAAGAATACATTCCGATGCCATTACCATCTCCACTTCCGATGTTCCAATACCGAAAGCTACCGCTCCCATTGCACCATGTGTAGAGGTATGAGAGTCTCCACATACAATAGTCATTCCGGGCAGAGAGAGTCCCTTCTCAGGACCTACAACGTGGATGATACCATTGTCTTTCGACATCATGGCATAGTGGGTCAAACCAAATTCCTTCGCATTCTGCGCCAACGTGCTTACCTGTTTTGCAGAAACAGGATCTTCTATGGGTTTATCCTGATCGTGTGTTGGTGTGTTATGGTCTGGCATACAATATATATGGTCTGGACGGAAACATTTCAATCCTCTTGCACGCATGCCGTCAAAAGCCTGTGGCGAGGTCACCTCATGGCAGTAGAGTCTGTCGATATAAAGTTGTGTTGGACCATCAGGCAGTTGCTGAACTACGTGTTTGTCCCAAATTTTGTCGAAAAGTGTGTTCATTTCTTCTTAAACTTGTTTATACAGTCAATATATGCTTCAACCGAAGCGGTTACGATATCAGTGTTGGCACCGAATCCATAATAAATACTTCCTTCATATTCCACCTGCATGTGAACCTTGCCCACATCATCGGATCCCTTTGAGATGGCCTGGATGGTAAACTCCTTCAAGGTCATCTGTTTCATAATGATTTTCTTCAGCGCCTTGATAGCAGCGTCAACAGGACCGTTGCCTGATGCAGCAGCTTCAAATTTCTGATTGCTGATGTCAAGTCCAATAGAGGCAACACTCTTGACGCCCTTTCCTGTGGTTACCTGCAAGAAATCGAGTTTCACAGCATGGGCCTCTGCGGTATCGGCACCAGCCAACATGAGCACATCGGCATCGTTGACCTCCTTCTTCTGATCGGCCAGAATCAGGAACTTTTCATAAATTTTATCGAGTTTCTGCTCATCAACCTCCACACCATTCACGTTCAGACGATGCTTCAACGCTGCGCGTCCACTTCGTGCGGTCAGCACGATAGCATTGTCGTCGATACCCACATCCTTGGGATTGATGATTTCATAGGTCTGCACGTTTTTTAGCACACCATCCTGATGGATTCCGCTAGAATGAGCAAAAGCATTACGACCCACAATGGCCTTGTTGGGTTGTACGGGCATGTTCATCAAGCTCGATACCATGCGACTGGTGGGATAGATCTTTGTGGTATTGATATTGGTTTCGATATCCAGACCTTTATGACATTTCAGAATCATGGCAATTTCTTCGAGCGAAGTATTTCCGGCTCGTTCACCAATTCCATTGATGGTCACCTCTACCTGTCGAGCACCACCCAACACACCGCTAAGCGTGTTGGCTGTTGCCATGCCTAAGTCGTTGTGGCAATGTGTAGAGATAATAGCACGGTCAATACCGTCAACATGTTCTTTCAGGTACTTAATTTTCTCGAAATACTCCTGAGGCAGACAGTAACCCGTCGTGTCTGGGATATTGACCACGGTAGCACCTGCTTTAATGACAGCTTCTACCACGCGAGCCAGATATTCATTTTCGGTGCGTCCTGCATCTTCACAGTAGAACTCTACGTCTTCTACATATTTCTTTGCATATTTCACAGCAGCCACACCACGTTCGATAATTTCTTCTCGTGTGGAATTAAATTTGTATTTAATGTGCGAGTCCGATGTACCAATACCAGTATGTATACGCTTGTGTTTCGCATATTTCAATGCATCTGCAGCTACATCAATATCTTTCTGCACAGCACGTGTTAGGGCACAGATGGTAGGCCATGTCACGGCTTTCGATATTTCAATCACACTATTGAAGTCGCCTGGACTGCTAACGGGGAATCCTGCTTCAATCACATCAACTCCAAGTTGTTCAAGAGCTTTTGCCACCTGTATTTTTTCAACGGTGTTCAACTGACATCCTGGAACCTGCTCGCCATCGCGGAGGGTTGTGTCGAAGATAAATAATCTGTCACTCATATTCTTTCTTGTTGTTTAATTTCTTTCAATTCTTAATAAAAAGTGCCTTTCACACTGTTGGAAGCGAGAAAGGCACCTTTGTATTTTCATATTTCAACTACATACACGTCTTACCACTTCCAACCGTTTGGCGCAGTCGGATAATAATAATACCGCTAAGTAGATTCATACTATTCATATCGTTTTCTATTTTGACCGCAAAGTTACACATTTTTGTTTAATTCTCCAAATAAACCATCACTTTTTTATCTAAAAATCTAATAAAACAAAGATAAATACGACACAAGACAAACAAAACGAAAGTAATTGTGGTGAAAAAACTATTAAACTGCAACCTGTTACCCTACCCTAACTTTTATATTGAAATAGGTGGATGATGAATGGTGCAGAATGATGCATGAGTTGATTCATATAATCACCTTTCTTACAGCATGGGAACATTATATCAAGTTTTCAAACCTTCGGGATGCCTTCGGGATGTCTTCGGGTTCAAAGCAGTCATTCATACATAATATCATATTTCAAGACTGAGACCAGGTGTTCAACTCAAATAATACCTCATCGAAATATTAATTTTCATATTCTAAAAAATATCCGCAATGGAGAATACTCATTGCGGATATTGATGATTATACAGTAGATGTCTGCAACAGTCTGTTGCATTATCCACCAAAGTTATCGTACATGATGCTCTCAGACTCTACACCCAGAGAATCGAGCATAGCCACTACGGCTTTCGACATGGGACCAGGACCACACATGTAGTATTCAATATCCTCTGGTGCCTCGTGGTCCTTCAGGTAGGTATTGTACATGACCTGATGAACGAATCCTGCGGTGTATTTCACGCCAGCAGCATCGGCTGCTGGGTCTGGGCGGTCGAGAGCCAGATGGAAATGGAAGTTGGGGAATTCCTTTTCCAGTCCATGGAAATCGTCGAGGTAGAACACCTCGTTGAGTGCACGTGCGCCATAGAAATAATGCATCTCGCGATCGGTAGTGTGCAATGTTTTGGTCATGTGCATGATCTGTGCACGCAACGGAGCCATACCTGCACCACCGCCAACCCATATCATTTCCTTCTTGCTGTCGAAATGTGGATGGAAATCACCGAAAGGACCACTCATAATAACCTTGTCGCCTGGTTTAAGAGAGAAGATGTAAGACGAAGCAATACCTGGATTCACATCCATAAATCCACTGCGATCTGGTTTGAATGGAGGAGTTGCAATACGTACGGTCAACATGAAGACATCACCTTCTGCAGGATAGTTCGCCATAGAATAGGCACGGATGGTGGGTTCGGGGTTCTTACACTTCAAGGGGAAGAGACCAAACTTCTGCCAAGCCGGCAGATATTCATCACCAATAAGCGCCTTGTCGAAATCCTTGTCGTAGTCGATGCAGTCGAATGCAGGAATCTTGATTTGAGCGTAAGAACCTGGAAGGAAGTCCATATGGGCACCCTTAGGCAGTTGCACTTTAAATTCCTTGATAAACGTAGCAACGTTCTTATTTGAAATCACGGTGCACTCATATTCCTTCACACCAAGGATGCTCTCGTCAACATGGATGTTAAGGTCACCCTTCACCTTACATTGACATCCCAGACGCCAATGGTTTTTGATTTCCTTTCGGGTGAAATGAGGTTTCTCGCTATCGAGAATCTCACCACCACCTTCCAGAACCTGTACCTTACATTGTCCGCAAGAGGCTTTACCGCCACAGGCAGAAGGCAGGAAGATACCATTCTCGTTGAGCGTAGCCATCAGGTTGTTGCCTTGTGGCACGTTAATGGTACGGTCGCCATTAATAGTAATGTTGACATTACCGCTTGGACTCAAGAATTTCTTGGCCACAAGCAGAATAATTACCAGCAGGAGGATTACCAAGAGGAACACCCCTATACTGTATGCTATAAATTCTGTCATAATGTTACTTGTCTGCTAAAGTTAAATATTGAGTCCACTGAAACACATCATCGCCATAGCCATCAGGCCTACGGTAATGAAGACGATACCGAGACCCTGAAGGGGACGAGGCACGTCGCTGTATTGCATCTTCTCGCGGATAGCACCCAAGGCAACAATTGCCAAGGTCCAACCGATACCAGAACCAAGTCCATAGACCACAGCATCACCTACGCTGGTGATGGCTTGTGAATTGGTGGCATCGAGCAGAATACGCTGTTGCATGAAGAGCGAAGCACCCATGATGGCACAATTGACCGCAATCAGCGGAAGGAAAATACCCAGCGCAGAATAGAGTGATGGACTGAAGCGTTCTACAGCCATTTCTACCAACTGCACAATACCGGCAATGACGGCAATGAAGAGGATGAAGGACAGATAGCTCAGGTCAACACCTTCGGCAAGACAGTTGGGACCAAGTACGCAGGTCTGCAACAGATAGTTGACAGGTACGGTAACTACAAGTACAAAGGTAACAGCAAGTCCGAGACCAAGAGATGTTTTGACAGTCTTCGACACGGCAAGGTACGAACACATGCCGAGGAAGAAGGCGAATATCATATTATCTACGAATATCGACCGGAAGAATAAACTTATTGCATGTTCCATATCTTATTTCTCCTTTATAAAGTAAGCACGATGAATCCAGATAACACAGCCCACAAGGATAAGAGCCATGGCAGGCATGGTCATCATTCCGTTGTTGACATAACCAGCATCGTAAAGTGCCTGTGGAACGATCTGAAAACCCAGTAAAGTACCACGTCCAAGAAGTTCACGCACACCACCCACGATGACAAGGATGAGGGCATAACCCAATCCGTTGCCCACACCGTCAAGGAATGAAGGCCAGGGCTTGTTCATCATGGCAAATGCCTCAAGGCGACCCATGAGGATACAGTTGGTGATAATCAGACCGACATAGACGCTAAGTTCTACACTAACATCATAGGCAAATGCTTTAAGCACCTGTGACACGATAGTCACGAGGGCAGCCACCACTACCAGTTGCACGACGATACGGATACGTGTAGGAATGGTGTTGCGAATGATAGAAATAATCACATTGGCAAACGCGGTAATTACCGTCACGGCCAAACCCATCACAATGGCCGGTTTGAGTTGTGAGGTGACGGCCAAAGCCGAACAGATACCAAGCACCTGACCGAGAATAGGGTTGTCAAGGCTGATGGGGTTTGTCAATACCTCTTTGTTTTGTTTACTGAATAATGACATGGCTGTTACTCTTTTACTTCAACAGAATCACTTGGAAGAGTGACAGTCTGCTTTCCGAAGAGCTTGTCTGCACGCTTGCAAGCATCCAACAAATCTTTTTTCAACATGGCGTCAACACCATCAGAGGTCAAGGTAGCACCAGTCACCACGTCAACCTGACAGGAACTGTCTTCTACCTTCTTCACGATAGAGAGGGCTACGTCATGGCCTTTCTCGTCGGCAAAGACACGCTTGCCGATGAATTTCTCCTGCCAAGCCTTAGATTCTTTGATTTCGGCTCCCAGACCAGCTGTTTCACTTTCGTGATTGAAATAAACGCCATAAACGGTAGTGGGTTGTCCGTGAAGGGCAATATATCCACTGATGCCGCCCCACAGTCCCATGCCTTTCATGCTGACCACGAGGATGGGTTCGCCATCAACTTCACATTGGTAGAATATCTGACCGTTGTCTTCTTTCTCATCCTTCACTACCTCATTGTAGCGGGCTTCTGCCTCTGCACCATCAAGGTTACGGATGTTGAGCGAATATAGAATCTGTTTCTTCACATCGAGCTCAACATTAGCATCCTGCATGGGTTTGAGTGCCTTGAATACAAAGGCCAGCACAAAAGCCACAATGACAACAAGCACAGTACTATATATAATAATGTACGTGTTTGAGTTTGTATTTAATTTGCTCATTTGTTTTCTCTTTAATGATTTTACTTAGCACGTTTCATGCGCTTGCTGACATTGCGCTCCACGATGAAATGGTCGATGGTGGGAGCAATCATATTACCGAAGAAGATGGCGAGCATCATACCTTCCGGATAACCGGCATTCATCACACGGATGATGACAGCCATGGCTCCTATCAGGAAACCGTAGATGTATTTACCTCCTTCAGTACGACATGAGGTGACAGGGTCGGTGGCCATGAAGACAGCACCAAAGGCGAAACCACCCAACAGGAACTGTTCGTACCACATCATCTGGGTCATGCCGAGCGACTGGAAGAGTAATGCCATCAGGCCACCTCCTACAAACACACTCACCATGGTTCTCCATGAAGCGATACCAGCCCACAGTAGGATTACCGCACCAATAGCGATGGCGACAACAGATGTTTCGCCGATACTACCGGGAATGAAACCTAATGCCATATCAAGGAGTGATGCATCTGGAGTTACCCCCTGGCCAATCTGACCGAGCGGAGTTGCTGCAGTAAAGGTGTCAGGCAGAGTGTTACCCAGTCCGAAGATACTGTCACGTGCAATCCACACCTGATCACCTGTCATCTTTGACGGATAAGCAAAGAACAGGAACATACGGGCAGAAATAGCAGGGTTGAACAGGTTCATACCCGTTCCTCCGAAAATCTCTTTGCAGAAGATAACAGCAAAGGCACATGCCAACGCCAACATCCACAAGGGACAGCCTACAGGGATGATTAATGGGATGAGGATACCGCTAACGAGATAGCCTTCTTGGATTTCTTCACCTTTCCATTGTGCCCAGGCAAATTCTATACCGAGTCCGACGATATAGCTCACCAGAATCTTTGGAAGGACCACAAGGGCACCATATACAAAGATTTCAAGGAAACTGGCTGTTGCCAAGGTTCCTGCGGCGAGATAGTTTTGATAACCCACATTATACATACCAAACAGTAAAGCTGGCAACAAGGCGATGACCACCATACTCATGATGCGCTTAGAATCGATGGCATCATGGATGTTCACACCCGTGCGTGCTGTGGTGTTTGGCACATAGAGGAAAGTCTCAAATCCATCGAACACGCTACGGAAGGCATGGAGCTTTCCATCGGGTTCGAAATGAGGCTTAACTTTATTGAGATAATTTCTTAATGCACTCATAATAATATTGTTATGCGTTTTCTTTACGTAAAATATTTAAGCCTTCACGAACAATACGTTGCAGTTCGAGCTTGGAAGAATCAACAAACTCAGCCAATGCAAAATCTTCAGGACTTACCTCATAAATACCCAATTGCTCTTGACGGTCAATATCACCAGCAATAATCGCCTTAATCAGAAATTCCCCGTAGATGTCCATAGGAAGCACGCGATCGTATTCACCACTCATAATCATGTGACGCTCACCACCCTTTACACGCGCGTCGAGAGCATATTTCTTTTTAGGACAGAGCCATGAGAAATAGCTGCGACTGGTACTGAACTGTCCGAAACGAGGCATGATCCAACCTGCCAGCTCGTCGGCATTATCACCTTCTGGAATGACGGTAATCTCACTACTATGCGCACCAAGGAATCCCTCTTTTGTGGTGGGACATCCAGTTAGCACATTACCATTGATAATACGCACATGATGGTCGGAATCGTAACTGTTGGAAAGGAGTGTGGAAAGTTCTTCACCCACATTCATACGAACATAGGCAGGATTCTTTACCTCGCTACCACAAAGGGCAACCAAACGATGTAAATCAACACGGCCGGTCTTCAACAGACGACCGATGAAAAGTACGACGGTAGGATCTACAGTCCATACCACCTCACCCTTGTTGACTGGATCGATGTGGTTGACCTGCACACCCACATTACCGGCAGGACAAGGACCGTCGAAGACATGAGTCTCGATATCTTTGTATTTGTCGATAAACGAAGCGTTCTTACCGCAGCCCACATGTGTGGTGGCAATACGTGAAAGGGCTGTAAGTCCCAACTGAAACTCCTCCTCTTCCCCCTTCACTTCTACTTCAAAGTCACACGACAGGGGTTTGTCGCGAAGCGTAGAAATGAAGATAGCCTTAGGCATAACGGTAGGATTGGTTGAAACAGCATAAGGCAACTGGTCGATATAACCAAAGAGACCTGCTTCAAGCAAAGCCTCTACCACAGCCTTTCCGTCCATCTTCGACGGATCCTTGATGCCGAAATCAACCGATACTTGCTCTTTGTCTGCCTCCACGCGGATGCAAAGCACTTTTCTACGTTCACCACGCACCACTTCGCGAACAGTACCGCTAACGGGTGAGGCGAATTTAACTTCAGGATACTGCTTGTTTACAAACAAAGCATCCCCAGCCTTGACATGATCGCCTTCGCGTACTACCACTTTAGGAACGACACCCACGAAATCTTCAGGGACAATACCATACTGACCGTTGGATTTCAACTGGATGACTTTTCCTTCCGCTTTTCCTTGAAGGTGAATGTCCAAGCCTTTTCGTAACTTGATTACATCTGTCATTTGTTTATCTTTTTGAGAATAGTTGCTTTAATAATGACTGCAAAATTAGTAAAAATAGGTCTAATAAGCATAAATAATTCGCAAAATATTTAATATTCACAACTTTTTAATGTAATTTTGTGGCTCAAACATGTTAAATGAAAACATTTTGCAATCTCTATTTGTCAGTTTTTGACCAGTAGTAAGAACATATTGCCAGTGAAGATACTGAAATATATCCTTAAAATCACGATATGGGCGGTCATTGCTGTCTATCTGCTGACAATCCTTACGTTCTCCATCCCCAGCATACAACAATATACTGGGGAGAGAATTGCTGTTGCCATAGGCGATAAGTTGGGAACAAATGTCAAGATCGGTAGTGTCAATCCCGGATGGCTTAACAGACTCGTTGTCGATAAAATCTCTATGGACGACCAGTCGGGAAAACAGCTATTAGTCGCCAATCGCATGAGCGTGAGAATCAACCTCATCTCCCTCATTACATCGGGAAAGATCGATATTTCAACCGCACAGATTTTCGGAGGAAAAATCAGTCTCTACCAAAACAGACCTGAAGACAAACCCAATTTCCAGTTTGTGCTCGACTCACTTGCTTCCAAAGAATCGAAAAGTGATAGCAAACTCGATTTAAGGTTGGGCTCGCTCATCATGCGACGTACTTCCGTCAGCTACGATAAGAACTGGATAGCAAGAAGATACGGGCAGTTTGATGTGAATCATATCAAAGTGACGGACCTCAGTTCACATATTCTAATTAAAACGCTCACAAACGACTCGCTGAATGTCATTGCCAAAAACATTTCCATGAAAGAACAGGGCGGACTGGATGTTAAGCGACTGGCATTTCAATTGGAATGTGGACGTAACCGTTGCAAGCTCAAAAGTCTTGACTTAAAACTGCCTGACACCCAGTTGGCTTTGGGAGAAATGGAAGCCGACTACCGTATAAAAGACAAAAAGATAGACTTGGAAGCGTTAAGGTATCATGGTGAAATAAAACCATCACATATCGCGCTAAGTGACCTGAGTGCTTTTGTACCTTCCCTCAAGCAGTTCAAAGGCACCATCTCGTTTAGGTCGAAATTCAAAGGCGAGAAGGATGACTTAGACATTGAACAGCTCTTGGTAGAATCCACATCGGGAGATATTGACATCGATTGCAACGGATGGGTAAAGAATATTACAGAAAAACCCCAATGGCTTGCGCATGTCAACAATCTATCGTTGTCGGCTCAAACCATTGGTTTTATATCAGAAAACCTGAAAGGCACACGCTTTACCCCACCCGCCCCTCTGGTAAGAATGGGGGATATACAAATGCATGGTCTTGCAACAGGTACAGCGTTGGATGTCATCAAAGTACAACAACAAATCCGTACGGATGTGGGAAGTCTGAAACTGAATTTCGACAAAGAAGCTGACCAATCCTTCCAGGCAGACATCAAAACAGAGAGCATCAATCTGCAACAGCTGCTCAACGATGCTCATTTCGGACAAGTATCAGCAGATATTGCCGTGAATGGTTCGCTGGACCGTCAACATTTTCTGGTACAAGCCAAGGGAAATATAGGGCAGTTTATCTATAACGAATACCCATTTCGCAATATCAAGATTGACGCACGTTACGACAGTAAAGAAGTTGGCGGAAACCTCTCTATCGACGATCCTAATATCGGACTGGACATCTCTGGACTGTGTCAGATGAACCATAACGAACGAAACATTCAGATCAAAGCATCGATACTCAACTTCTCTCCTAAAGCCATCAACCTCTCCGACAAATGGGGTGACGCCAGATTCTTTGCCGATATATCATCTGACATCAGAGGCAGTAGGATAGACAATTCAACGGGTTCGGTGAAAATTGACAATTTCTCGATGTTGTCGTCAACAGACAGTTATGAGTTTGATCAGTTGCATATCATGACAGGATATGAAGGCGACACCCATTTCATGCGCCTCCGTAGTGACTTCGCACAGGCTGAAATCATGGGAAAGTTTGACTATAAGACCCTGACAAAGAGCTTTACCGATTTCCTCGCCAACCAACTGCCTACCCTTCCCGGCTTGCCCACAAATGGTCAGGGAACCAAGTTTGATTACAGTCAGTCAAATGGCAATACAACAGCGTATAAGAATAAACGGCAATCAGCTGCCAATAATGATTTCTCGATTCATCTGCACATCACAAGAGGCGACTGGTTGCAACGCTTGCTGAAGGTGCCTATGGCTATCCGCAAACCTGTCACGATAGATGGTTTTGTGAATGATAACACGCACACTATCAACCTGAAAGGAAGCGCTGCTGAATTTTACTTTAACGGCAATTGCTACCGTGACGCCTATGCCAATATCCATACGCCTGGCGATACTTTAGTCTGTCAGTTGGGTGTGGCAAAAATGATGGATAATGACGACCGCATCGATCTTAAACTCCAAGCCGATGCACACCATAATCAGTTGAACACCTCCCTCCATTGGAACAATCATAAGGTTGAAAAAAATATGGAAGGAACGCTTAATGCCACAACAATCTTCCATAAGACGGAAAACGGGCAACATGCGGCCAATGTTCAGATCAATCCATCGCGCATCAACATACATAATACATGGTGGAATGTTGAACCGAGCTCGATATACTATGCTCCTAAGCATGTTAGCATTAAGAATTTCACGATCAAACACGATAGCCAACACCTCGTCATAGACGGAACAGCATCACCCTCAGAGGATGACGGTATTGTGGTGAACCTCAACGATATTGACATAGAATACATCCTCGAACTGGTGAATTTCCATGCCGTAGATTTCAATGGTCATGCTACAGGACAGGTTTTGGCTCATGCCATCTTCAGCAAAAAACCTAAAGCATCGGCACAACTGGCCGTTGACGGTTTTGAGTTTGAACATGGTCGCATGGGTACGCTAAATGCCAATGTAGTATGGAACGAACAAGACCAGCAAATCGATATTCATGCCATTGCCGATGACGGACAGATCTCAAATGGTCGCGACTCTAAAACCTATATTGAAGGTTATGTTTCTCCTGTGAAGAGTTTTATAGACCTCGGCATCAGGGCGGAGAACACCAGAATAGAATTTATGCATTCGTTCACTAAGAGCTTCATCTCTCACATCGACGGATCGGCTCTGGGCGCCGTACGACTGTTTGGACCGCTGAGTACTATTAACATAGAAGGTCAACTGGTTGTCAATGGTGAAGCACATGTGAAACCGACAGGATGTACGTATTATCTTAAAAACGATACGATTAATCTTGTCCCTGACGAAATTTCCTTTGCTTCATGCTACATCTATGACAAAAACAACCAAAGAGGACTGATGACGGGTGGCATACACCACAAGCACCTCACCAACCTCACCTACGACCTCTATGTCGATGCCAACCATCTCTTGGCTTATGATTTCAACGACTTCAGAGACGACACGTTCTATGGTACAGTCTATGGTACTGGTCGCGTGGGTATTCACGGACGTCCCAATGAAACGACCATCGACCTGAATATCACGCCGGAAAAGGGTTCGTCTTTTACCTATAATGTAGCGCAACCCGATGCCATCGGCAATCAGGAGTTTATCAGTTGGGTGACACATCGAGATAATGACACAAAACTCAACCAAACATCTCAGGAAGTCACGACAGACAATCCGTTGGAGGACCGTTCTGATATGCGCATCAACTTCCTTATCAACTGTACGCCGAATGCTACACTACGCTTGCTGATGGATAACCAGACAAACGATTATATCACGCTCAACGGAAACGGCATCCTGCGTGCCACATGGTTTAACAAAGGCGGTTTTCAGATGTTTGGAACATACCATGTTGAACATGGAACCTACGGTGTGACTATACAGGAAATTATCAAGAAAGACTTTACCTTCCAACCCGGAGGTACTATCGTCTTTGCAGGTGACCCTTATGAAGCTACGCTGAACCTACAGGCCTTGCATGCAGTAAATGGCGTATCGTTGAGCGACCTCAACGTCGGCAAGAGTTTCTCGAATACGGTTAAAGTCAACTGCCTGATGAATATCACGGGACAACCGTCAAACCCCATAGTGGATTTCGATCTTGACATGCCGAATGTCAATACAGACGAAAAACAGATGGTTCGATCGATTATTAACGGACAAGAAGAAATGAACCAACAGGTGCTCTACCTCCTTGGCTTCGGTCGATTCTACCCACAGGGTGCGAATAATGCGGAAGCGGGGGAAACACAACAAAACCAAACGTCGCTGGCCATGCAAGGTTTGTTGTCGGGTACGCTGAGCAGTCAAATCAACACCTTGCTTAAATCAGTCATCAAAAGTAACGATTGGAGTTTTGGCGCTAATATTTCCACGGGCGACGAAGGATGGAACAATGCGGAATACGAGGGTATTGTCAGCGGTAGGATGTTCAACAACCGATTACTCCTCAACGGACAATTTGGTTACCGTGACAAAGCCAATACCGCCAACACAACATTTATTGGTGACTTTGATGTGCGCTATCTGTTGGTGCCCAACGGAAACCTTGCCTTGAAAGTGTATAATCAGACCAATGACCGCTATTTCACAAAATCAAGTCTTAACACCCAGGGACTCGGCCTGATCATCAAGAAAGATTTTAGTAACCTGCGCGATTTGTTCGGCATCAGAAAGAAAAAGGCGACAAAGGCAAAAAAGGAAAAAAAGGAGAAGAAACAATAATAGTTTCTTGTCGCTAACAGGTCAATCAATATCTACGGCGCACACAGACGATATGGTAAGATTTCTTGTTTCCTCCAAGTGCATACTGGTCGAAGATTATACTTTAATGTTTTTTAATACAAAAAAGTTGTTAAAAACGTGCAGCGTATTGATTTTTTTAGTAACTTTGCAGAGATTTTTGAGTACATTTTATGTACTTTATTGATTTTCAAGAGGTTAAGTTTAAAGAAGAAGAAGAAGATTTAAAAAGGATGAGACAGCTTAAAATTCAGAAAAGTATCACGAATCGTTCGAGTGAAGCACTTGATAAGTATCTTGTAGAAATCGGACGTGCCCCGCTGATTAGTGTTGACGAAGAAATCGAACTTGCACAAAAGATCCGCAAAGGTGGTCCTGAGGGTGAGCGTGCAAAAGACAAACTTGTCACAGCCAATCTGCGTTTCGTGGTTTCCGTGGCCAAACAATACCAGCACCAAGGTCTGACCTTGACTGATTTGATTGACGAAGGAAACATTGGATTGATTAAGGCTGCTCAGAAATTTGATGAGACACGCGGCTTTAAATTCATTTCCTATGCAGTATGGTGGATTCGCCAGTCTATTCTTCAGGCTATTGCAGAGCAAAGCCGTATCGTGCGTTTGCCTCTGAACCAGGTTGGAAGTCTGAACAAGATTACCCACGAGATCAACAAATTCGAACAGGAACATCAGCGCCATCCTTCTGTTGCTGAGTTGAGCGACGCTACCAATCTCGACGAAGAGAAGATTGGTCAGAGTTTGATGGCTGATGGTCACCATGTTAGTATTGACGCCCCATTCCAAGAGGGTGAAGACAACTGTATGCTTGACGTTATGGCAGGTGGTGATGATTCACGTACCGACCGTCATGTAGATCACGAGTCAATGGCTCAGGAGCTCAATGCCGTATTGAAGAAAGTGCTGAAAGATCGTGAGATTACCATTATCAGCCAATGCTTCGGAATTGGTTGCCACGAAAAGGGTCTTGAGGAAATCGGCGACCAGTTGGGACTCACTCGCGAGCGTGTCCGTCAGATTCGCGAAAAGAGCATCACCAAGTTGCGCGAATCGGGCAACGCTAAGATATTGATGAAATATTTGGGATAAAGTTTGGATGCCTTGGAATTTTTCCGTAATTTTGAGGCATGAAACACCCATCCGCCAGAATAATGATGCTGGGCATGATGATTTTCATGTCCAGCATCTTTGTTTATGCGAGTCAGCCAACAGACTCGTTATTAATTCAGCGTGTATGGGAGTATGGGCGAAAATTACCCGTGTTTTATTCCGATTCCACTTCAAACTCATATATGCGGTATGTGATAGATGCCAGACGCCGCAACCCTATTCTGTTTCTTGTGCCAAGCATGTATGTTGTAGCGAAGGGAGAACGGAGGTACATCGGAGAAGTGTATGGCAAACTGAATATTGACAAGGACGGCCATTTCAAGATGAAGCGACAGGTGGTGAGTGGTACTATCCCTCGCAATCGGAGCGTGATGCCCACCACCTTGGAATATCTCACCCCCGACCTTTATGGCAAGACCATCTACGACCAGCGTCTTTTGTCGCCATTTCATCGCAGCAACAGACATTTCTACCGCTTTACAACACATCATGTTTCTAATAACATGTTTCGTATCGACTTCCGCCCCCGTCTGAACAATACACAATTGGTTACAGGTAATGCCATTGTAGATCAACGAACAGGACGGATCCATCTAGCCTCTTTCAAAGGCGAATACGATATGATTGCTTTCCGCGTGCAGGTGATTCCCAACACCGACGAACGGGAATTACGCTTACCTCAATGGTGCTCTACCGAGGCACATCTGGGATTTATTGGCAATAGTATTGATGCTCGCTTCATAGCAACCTACAATGCTCCAAAGGAGGTAGCTGACACCATCCACATTCAGGCTGACAGAAAGATGATGGACACCTTGCGCACCACACCGCTTGGTAAACTGGAGAATGAGATCTACGCCCATTACCATTCGATGAGGTCGAAAACAGACAGTATAGGTCAAGATACTATCAAGCGCAGCAAATGGAAGGAATGGGCTGTTGATGTGATTGGCGATCAACTCATCAGCAGCATGAGCCTGAATGCTGGAGGTGCAAGTATCAAGGCGTCGCCTCTCTTCAACCCGTTGTATTTGAGCTATAGTCAGAGTCGGGGTTTGGCGTATAAAATGAAAATCAGCATGCAATACGCTTGGAATGCTCATCGATACCTCACTTTCACACCACGCCTGGGTTATAATTTCAAAATCAAGCAGTTTTACTTTACTGCCCCACTCCGCATGACGTACAATCCGAAAAGAGATGGATATGCAGAGGTGATATGGGCTAACGGTAATAGAATCACCAACTCCAGCGTTATTGATAAGATCAACAACAGATCGCAGGCGGCTACTGACGAACAGCTGAGCGAGCTGCAATATTTCAACGACAACAACCTCAAGATGGTCAATAATATAGGTATAACAGACTGGTTTGAGGTGACGGCCGGTTTGATTTACCACCAACGTACTGCGGTCAACAAGAAAATGATGCAAGAGGCTGGACATTCTGTGACGTATCGAAGTTTCTCTCCTTTGCTGACGCTACAGTTCACGCCCTGGAAGAAAGGTCCCATCCTCACAGCCAATTACGAGCGCAGCATCCGTAATGTACTACGGTCTAACCTGGAATACGAACGGTGGGAGTTTGATGCGACCTACCAGAAGCGAATGGACTGCATGCGCCTTCTTAATGTAAGATTTGGAGGAGGCTTCTATACCAACCAGAAGACAAGTTATTTCGTGGATTATGCCAATTTCAGAGATGAGAACTTGCCCAACGGTTGGGATGACGATTGGACTGGACAGTTTCAGTTGTTGTCACGCAACTGGTATAATGCCTCGGATTATTATCTTCGTGGTCATGTGTCCTATGAATCGCCGTTACTGATGCTGTCTTGGATGCCATGGATAGGCCGTTACATAGAAACCGAGCGTATCTACCTCAGCACCTTGTCGATAGAACACACACGGCCCTATACCGAGATCGGCTACGGCTTCACCACGCGTTTCGTGTCCATCGGACTCTTTGCCAGTTTCCTCAAGACGCAATATCAGGAAATTGGTTGTAAATTCACCTTTGAACTTTTCAGAAAATGGTAACAAATCCAACATCCCCTATTCGTCCGCTGACCGTCTATAAGGCGAGTGCCGGAAGTGGTAAGACCTTTACACTTGCCACCGAATACATCAAACTGCTGGTGGCTAATCCGCAGAACTATCATCAGATTCTTGCCGTGACCTTTACCAATAAGGCTACGGAAGAGATGAAACAACGTATTCTCAGCCAACTCTATGGCATTTGGAATGAACTGCCCGACTCGCAAAGCTATGCTGCAAAGGTGGAGGCTGAAACTGGTCTTGGTGCTGCTGTCGTCAGACAACGTGCTGGCATTGCCTTGCATCTGCTCATCCATAACTATCATCAGTTTCGCGTACAGACCATTGATGCCTTTTTCCAAAGTGTATTGCGCAACCTTGCACGCGAACTGAACCTTACTGCCAATCTGCAGGTGGGAATCAATGGTGTTCAGGTGGAATCGCTCGCGGTAGATATGATGTTGGAAAACCTCAAGAGCAGCGACCCTATGCTGCAATGGCTCTTGGGCTATATCATGGAAAATATCAAAGACGACAAAGGATGGACCAATAGCGACACGCGCAACAATACACTACTCCATGATATCAAGTATTTCGGATGTACCATCTTCCACGATGACTACAAGACGCACCGTGAAATCCTTGAAGAAGTGATGCAGCGCGATGGGTTTATAGAATCATACGTCAAACAGTTGCACGACGTTGCGCAAGATGCTGAAAAATGTTTCAGGCAAACCAGTGAATCGTTTTTCGAAACCCTTGAAGACAACAACCTCACCATGGCTGATCTCCCCTATGGAAAATCGGGCGTAGCTGGTTTGTTTGTCAGCATCGGTAATGGTAAATACGAGGAGGACATCATCGGCAAACGTGCCTTGGCATGCTTGGAGAGTGCCGACAACTGGGCTTCTAAGAAACACCCGCGACGCCAAGAGATTATCGCCCTTGCCGAGTCCAAGCTGATTCCTCTTCTCCGTTTCGTCATAGAGAACCGTGAGAGTAAATGGAAAATCATCAACTCATCACGACTGACGTTGAGCCACCTTAACAACCTGCGCCTGTTGCATAGTATTGAGCAGACCGTCAAACAGATCAACGAAGAGTCTAACACCTTTCTCCTGAGCGATACACAACATCTGCTCCATGAACTGATCGGCGAGTCCGATACGCCGTTCGTCTTTGAGAAGATTGGTGCACAACTGCGACATGTCATGATCGATGAATTTCAAGACACCTCGACGATACAATGGGAGAATTTCAAAATTCTCCTACAGGAATGTATGAGCCATGGGGAGTCGCGCGACCTGATTGTGGGCGATGTGAAACAGAGCATCTACCGTTGGCGGTCTGGCGACTGGCGACTGCTCAACGATATCGAACGCCAGTTTCCTAGCAACATGATGCAAGTGGAATCGCTGCAAACCAATTATCGGTCGCAACGCAATATCATCGATTTCAACAATACTTTCTTTACCACCTTGGCAAAGCAGGAATACGACGACTTGACGGAGGAGGATATCAATGGTGCGGCATCTCTCGAACATGCTTACCATGATGTTTGCCAACAAGTACCCGATACCAAGCCGGATCAAGGGTATGTGGAAATACAGCTCCTGCCTACCGAGGACTATAGCCAGCATACGCTGGAACTCCTGACGTCCCGTATCAGTCAACTGCTTGATGAGGGGGTACGGCAGTCGGACATCGCCATCCTCACGCGCACCAATACGGTGATTGGTGGTATTGCCAATTATATCACGGGTGAGTTGCCTGATGTCAACGTGGTGAGCGATGAGGCATTCAGACTGGACTATGCTGCACCTGTCAATCTGATTGTTGATGCCTTGTGGCTGTTGGCCCACCCCAACGACAAACTCGTCAAAGCACAACTGGTGAAGAATTACCATCAACTCATTCTCGACGATGTGAGCTGGACGCAAAGAGACTGCCTCCTTGCCACCAAAGACCTCGATGAGATGTTGCCCGAACCCTTTGTCAACGGGATGAAAGAGTTGATTCAGTTGCCATTGTTAGAACTGGCAGAACGAATCTACGATATCTTCTCGTTACATCGTGTAACAAGCCAAAGTGCATACGTCTGTAAGTTTTTCGACATCCTTAGCGATTTCGCCATGGACAACAGTACGGGTATTGAAGCCTTCATAGACTATTGGAATCAGGACGCACATAAAAAGACCATCCAGAGCGACCAGGTGGAGGGAATACGCATTCTCACCATCCATAAGAGTAAAGGACTGGAGTACGACCATGTCATCATCCCCTACTGCAGTTGGAAAATGGAAATGGACGATACGCTGTGGTGTCACCCTCAGGTGGAACCCTTCAACCAACTTCCAGTTGCCTTGATTGACTACAGCAAGAGAATGCGTGAAAGCATCTATGCTTCCGATTACGAAGAGGAACACCTTCAGCTGACAGTCGATAACCTCAATATCCTCTATGTCGCTTTTACCAGAGCTTCCAAGAGTCTTTTCGTCATTGGTAAGCGCCAATCGGCCAAGACGCGTTCTTCCCAAATCATGAAGGTGTTGCCGCAGATTGCCGATCATCTTGCCGGAAGTACCATCGAGGGCATAGAAGATGAGGAGACGAACGTTGTCTTTACCTACGGCACGCCTGCAACACACACGCAGAAGACGCAGAAGCGTAGCGACAACGTATTCCTGCAGATTCCAACGCCTCTTGAGGTGTCTATGAAGACGTTCCGGCAGAACACTCAGTTCCGCCAGAGCAACAAAAGCATGGAGTTTGTGGCTGATGAAAACGATGAAGAGACGCTTACTGCCCAATCATACATCAAGATGGGTAATGTGCTCCACCATGTGTTCTCTACCATTCGTACCGTTGACGATATAGAGCGTGCCCTGTTGGAACTGGAACAGGAAGGTATCATCTACGACCAGGAGATTACTACGGCACGCCTCAAAGACATGCTGCGCAAGCGTTTACAGGACAGTCGCGTCAAGGCATGGTTCTCGCCATCTTGGACGCTTTATAATGAATGTACCATTCTTTCTACCGATGACAACGGCCATGTCGTGGAACGGCGGCCTGACCGCGTGATGAGCGACGGCGAACGTTTTGTCGTGGTCGATTTCAAGTTTGGACGCCCCAAACCTGAACACCAAACCCAGGTCAAGGAATACATGGATCTGATCCGGAAGATGGGACATTCACAGGTAGAGGGTTTCCTCTGGTATGTTTATACTAATAAAATTGAAACGGTATGAAGACATTTCTTGAATTTGTAGCAGAAGATATTATCAGCAAACAAGGTACAGACCTCTCACGGACGGCTATTGTTTTCCCCAACAAGCGTGCCTCGTTGTTCATCAACGAGCACCTCGCCCGATTGGCTGACCGCCCCATCTGGAGTCCGGCCTACCTCACCATTAGCGAACTCTTCCGGTCGCAATCGGAATGGAGCGTTGCCGATCCCATCAAACTGGTGAGCGATATCCATAAGACGTTTGTTGAGGTGACGGGAATTGATGAAACCTTAGACCACTTCTACGGCTGGGGACAGCTCCTCCTTGCCGATTTCGATGATATCGACAAAAACAGGGCTGATGCCGATCATGTCTTTGCCAATATCCGTGACCTTCACGAACTCGACGACATCAGTTATCTGACCGATGAACAACGTGCTGTCATTAAGCGCTTTTTCAGCAATTTCAACGATGACGATCATTCAGAACTCAAACAGCGGTTCCTGAAACTCTGGCAACACTTTGCCGATATCTATCATCGCTTCCGGCAGAGACTCGCTGACCAACAACTGGCATACGAGGGTATGTTGTATCGGGATGTGGTGGAGAACAGATCCATCACTCTGAACTACGATACCTATATTTTCGTGGGCTTCAATCTCCTCAACAAGGTGGAGCAGGCGCTCTTCCGACATCTGCAACAGCAAGGTAAGGCTAAATTCTATTGGGATTTCGATGACTATTATATGAAAGGACATGAGGCTGGATTCTTTATCTCTCAATACCTCTCATCCTTTCCCAACGAACTCGATCACTCACGGGAAGAGATCTATCGACAGTTTGCAAACGACAAACAGATCCGTTTTGTTGCTGCGCCAACAGAAAATATTCAAGCACATTATATTGCCGATTGGCTCGCTGATGAACAGCGGAAAAATGGTGGGAAACGCACGGCGATCCTCCTCTGCAACGAGAACCTCCTGCCCATGGTGATCCATTCCATTCCCGACAATATCGGAAAGGTCAATATCACCACGGGCTACCCCTTGGCGCAAACGCCCATCGCTTCACTCCTCGCTCTATTGGTGGCATGGCAAACCTCAAACAAGCCAAAGTTTTACTATAAGACAATCCGTCAACATCCTTACAACAAATGGATTACCGACGAACTGCTCGATAGTTGCCAACAGCAGAGCGACTCCCGTATCCATGCCATCCTCGATTGGCTATGCACCATCATCCGCACCATTGCCACCGACATGAGTCAGACCACTGACGCCGACCCTAATGCCATGGCATTACGATCGGAATCCGTATTCCGCGCCTATACGTTAGTAAACCGTATGAAGGGATTGGCTGCTGATGGTGACCTGAATATTGATAGCGTCACCCTGCAACGCTTGCTCCGACAGTTGATACAGTCCACATCCATTCCATTTCATGGAGAACCGGCAGAAGGCATACAGGTCATGGGAATACTCGAATCGCGCAACCTCGATTTCGACCACATCATACTCCTGTCGTGCAACGAAGGCAATATGCCTAAAGGTGTCAACGACAGCTCATTCATTCCCCACAGCCTCAGAAAGGTGTACGGACTGACCACCGTCGAACACAAGACGGCGATCTATGCCTACTACTTCCACAGACTTCTGCAGCGTGCCACCGATATCACCTTGGTGTATAACAACGGTACTGACGATGGCAATGCCCATGAGATGAGTCGTTTCATGCTCCAACTCATGGTTGAAGCTCCACAGACCATTCAGCATCACTATCTCAAAGCGCAACAGGAACCGACCATTATGCAACCGCAGGCGATTAGCAAGACACCGGAAATCATGCAGATCCTCTACCGTAGATTTGTCAAACGCCCGAATACCAACAGGCCGCTGCTCACTCCGAAAGCCATCAACAGCTACCGTTCCTGCCCGTTACAGTTCTTCTATCAGTATGTGTCCAACCTCTACGAACTCGATGATGATGAACTGCAGATTGACGACCGCCTTTTCGGTATTATCTTCCATGATGCTGCCCAACACCTTTATGAACAGATGACGCAACATGGATGCCGGATTGAAAAGGCGCAGATTGGGCAGCTGCTGAAGTCAAAGACGGCCGTCGCCCAGGCTGTTGACACGGCTTTTCGCAAACAATTACCTGCCGGTGCTGCGCTCAACGGACTGCAACTCATCAATCGGGAGGTGATTATCCATTACTTGCGCCAACTGCTGAAGTTAGACTACCGACAGGCTCCTTTTGAGGTCTATAAACTCGAAGGACAGGTGATGTGCGACTGGCAAGTGAAGATGGGCGACCGACAGTTTACTACTACGATTGGCGGTACGATAGACCGCCTCGATGCTGTTGATTGCGATACTGCCAAAGAGCGCATCCGTGTGGTGGACTACAAGACGGGAGGAAGCCAGATGAAGATGGCAAAAGACGTGGATGATATCTTTGCCGACAACGACTCGCATCGTGGCTATTATCTCCAGACGCTGCTCTATGGCAATATCGTGGCGACCGACAGTTCCGTCAATCCCCACCAGTTGCCGGTAAGCCCTGCCCTACTCTTCATCCAGCATGCCGCTTCCGACGATTACGACCCGACCCTCTGTTTTGGTAAGGAACCCATCAGCGACATGCTTCCCTATCTGGAAGATTTCAATAGTCACCTAAGGACTGTGATCGACGAGATCTTCAATCCTGAGGTTGACTTCACGCCATCTCCCGATGGGAAAAGCTGTTCCAATTGTCCCTATACCAAACTCTGTGGTAAGATATCATAGGATGAGGCGAATGTCCAACAAGATAATCCATGTCATGTGGGAGAAAATCCAGTTTTGTTTTGGTTTTTCGCCCACATCATCGTAACTTTGCACCAATGATTAGCAAAAACCAAATAAAATGGGTTCACAGTCTCGAACTCAAGAAGAACCGCCGTCGTGAAGGACTTTTCGTTGCAGAAGGTCCGAAAGTGGTAGGCGATCTCCTGCGTGCCGGTTTCAAGGCACGTCAGATTTTCGCCACTACGATGATGACAGCCGACACACAACTCGTTACCAACGAAGAACTCCAGCGCATCAGTTTCTTGCAACATCCGCAAGAGGTGTTGGCCGTACTTGAAATCCCCGCAAACACCGCCCCCATAGCCCCAGAAGGTCATCTCTCGCTGGCACTTGATGGTGTCCAGGACCCAGGCAACGTAGGAACCATCATCCGTATAGCCGATTGGTTTGGCATCGACTGCATCTATTGTTCCCCCGACACCGCAGACATTTACAATCCCAAGGTAGTACAAGCCACCATGGGAAGCATCGCCCATTTACCCATCGTCTATACTGACCTCCCACAATTTCTCGACAGCCTTCCTGAAACATTCCCAGTCTATGGCACATTGCTCGATGGCAACAACATCTATGACCAATCCCTTACCAGTGAAGGCATTATCGTGATGGGAAATGAAGGAAACGGAATCTCCGAAGCGATACGCCAACGCATCACCCGTCGCATCCTCATCCCCAATTTCCATCAGGGTAGCGAGCGCGCAGAGAGTCTGAATGTCGCCATTGCCACAGCCATCACTTGCTCCGAATTCCGCCGCAGACAGTAGTGTATTCTTTTATTATCCACGGACCACACGGAGTGTTTAGTTTAAAGGTTATAGGTTATAGTTTAAAGGTTATAGGTTAGTGGTTAGCGTTAAGTGCTTAGTGGTTAGTGGTTAGTGGTTAGTTGGTTAGTAGTTTGCGTTAAGGTTAAGGTTATGGTTAGAGATTCTAGTTAAAGATTTTGTTCAAGATTCTTGTTTAGATTTACTATAGGTTATTTTTGTCGCGACTCGGCAAAGAATAAATTTTTGGATTTATTCTCTGCTCTCACTGCTCCAAAAATTCGAGCATCTCCGATGCGATCCCCAATAAATCCCTCCAGCAGAGCAACGTACTGTTGCGCATTTTCAGTTAGGATTTCTTCTTAAGATTTTAAAGCACAAGCAAAGGCGGGCTGAAAGCCCAATGGTTTCCCTAGCCCAGGGCAACACCCTGAGGAAGAGCGCATTTTTGTCAATGATTTTTGTTAAAGATTTTATTTCCGTCTAATATCCGTTTAAATTGGCATACGCCTTTGTTTTCTCGCCATGGCATAATTAAAGCGAGCTTTATTCTGCTCATGGCTTAACGAAAACAATCCGATGATTATTTCTGGCCAAAGCCATATTTCATTAAAGATTTCCTCCAAAGATTTACCTATGGTTTGTTTTGTCGTGACTCAGCATAGTGAAAGCGCGCTCTCACTCTGTCTTCGCTACTCCAAAACATCTTGCCGTAAGGCAACTAAAAAATTCCGTTTATGGAAACTGTCAACTGTTAAATCCGTGAACGCCATTGATATGTATGTGCATTTTGCTTTTCAAAAACTGTAAAACTGTAAAACTGTAAAACTGTAAAAACTCAAAATTGCATAAATAAAGGTATTTATAGGTTTGCTAATTAGTGATTTCTTCGTATATTTGCAACGTGAATATGCCTATGCATACAAAATAACCTTTTTAGCCACTAAAACGATAAATATATGAAACAATAATTTTCGAATGAAAACAACGCTATTTATTAACACTTAAAACATGAAAGATTATGCTGAGAATTGACAGAATCATGAAGGAAAAGAACCTTACAGCTAATGAGCTTGGCAAACGTATGGGAGTGACTGCACAATACGTTAGTGAAGTGGCTAACGAGAAGAAGAACATCACCATTGCTGGTATTCAGAAGTTCGCAAAGGCTCTGGAGGTTCCGATGGCAGCATTGTTCGATGGTTACTATGAACCAGAAATGAGGGTTGCGGAAGATGGTTTTACCTGTCCTTATTGCGGACATATTATTAAGGTTAGCAAGGGAGAATAATCATTCTGTTGGTTTAACATAAACCTCTGAGGTTTAACAAAAACTCACAACACTCTCTCAATTAACTTTAATGGTATTCATTTGGGCATTTTTGAGTATCTTTGCAGTTTATAGTAGATTCAATATCCTAAAACAATAATACTTATGAGACAGATTTCTTATGTTTTCGCGGTACTAACCGCATTGCTTTTTGCTTCGTGTTCCAAGACGGACAACGGCAAGGTCGAGTTCATTCCTTTCCAGGAAACGGCAGATGGTCAGTGGGGAATGATTTCACTGGATGGTAAAGTGCTCTTTTCTGAGGAGTTTAAGAACAAGCCTACCGTAGTTCGAGATGGTAGATTCTTTGTACAAACTGCTGAAGGAGGTTGGGAAATGTTTGATGCAACAGAAAAACCTCAAAAGGTTGGTGCAGACTATGCTCATGTCTCAGGATTCCGAAATGGTGTAGCTCTTGTTGCAGAAAAGGGAAAGCCAGTCTCTATCATTGATACGGATGGCAAGACAAAGAAGGTTCTTGATAAGATTGAAGGTAAAGAAGTTGATGGAGTCAGAACATTCGAGAAGGGGTATGCTGTTTTTATGACTGTGGACTCTTTATTTGGTGTTATTGACCAAATCGGTGACTGCGTGATAAAGCCGGAGTACTGTGTTATGAATAACTGTGGGGATGGCAAGTTCCTTGCTGTCAATAGCAAATATCGTAATGATCTGAAGAAAGGCAAAAAGGCTAAGGTCAAGTTCACGGTACTTACAACAAGTGGTTCAACAGCATTCGAGTTTAATGCAGACAAATATGAGGACGTGAGACAAATGTTCTCTGATGGTCTTCTACCAATATGCGTAAAGAAAGATGGCAAGGAAACTTGGGGTATCATAAATGATAAAGGCGAGGAAGTGGTAAAGCCATCTCTCAAGATTAAGAATATCGGTAATATCTGTGGTGATAAGTTCACATACTACAATGGTGAAGGTTGGGGGCTTATGAACACAAAGGGCGAAACTCTTATACGTGCAAAGTATGAGTTTTTGTATTATGATGGTGACAACATGCTTGTGGCTATTGTAAAGAAAGACTCTGATACATTTGAATCTAAGTATGTTAACGAGAAAGATGAGCAGATAGGAGATGAGACGTACGTCAGTGCAACTCCATTCACTATGTTCGATGGTGAACATGCTATTGTAAAGCCTAACGACAAAATATATTCAATCATCACACGTGATGCAAGTGTTATCGCAGGACTTCCAGACATCGTAAATATAAGTACTTACGAAGGAGAAGACTACATTGAGAGCGACTTCGTGGACTTGAAAAAGCTTGTAGAAGACTGCAAGATTACAAAGGATGGTATGTTTGGTTTTTCTTTCAATCTGAAGGTAGCTGATGCTATTAAGGCTCAGGTAAAAGCAGGAAATGCGCCTTCAAACGAGTCTCATAAGGCAGGTGATCCATATTGGTACGATTACACCGATGAGATATGGATGGTACAGAAACCTGCAAGTACGTCTTCAATCTTTGAGATGCATTATAGCGGAAAACTGACAAAGGAAACATTCCGTACCAAGCGTATTATTGACTATACGATAGGTGATTGGTATTGGTATCATGACAAGAAGATACCTACAGGATATGTTTATAATAGTGTGTCATTGAACTATTTCCAGTTACAGTTCAGCAATGATGGTAGGATGCATGGTAAACTTCGTGATGTATTGAATACATTCGTTGGAAAGTTCAAATCAATGGGTAAGATTGTGAAGCAGAATAATGGTGCTGCTGTAATATCTACCAACGATGGAAAGACTGCATTCATGTATATGGAAAAGAAGAAGGTCGTGATCATGTATGGCAATCTCGGCGATGCTAACAAACTTGTTATTGACAAATACAAGGATGTAGTAGAAGATGGCGAGAATGCTGATATATCATACGGTTACCTGAATAGCTTATTCCCTGATAGAAAGAATAACGGTGGCGGTAACTATGATACAGAAGAAGTTGACACTGTAGCAGTTGATACAGTTGCAGCATACTAATCGCAAAAATTGTTTATGAGCAGTCTGAAAGGATTGCTCATAAACATAAATAGCCCACATAATATATGAAACGTACATGAGGCCTTCGGCTCGCCAAAGTGAATGAAAAGTAATCATGATCTGTACTTATATTGAGATTTTTTGATTACCTTTGTCGCCACAACCAATAATAGACGAGCATCTCCGATACGATCCATAATAAAGTCCTTCCCAAAAGCGAGGAACTCGAGCGCATTTTCAGTCGAGATTTTTATTTAAAGATTTTATTTCCGTCTAATATCCGTCTATATTGGCATACGCCTTTGTTTTCTCGCCATGGCATAATTAAAGCGAGCTTTATTCTGCTCATGGCTTAACGAAAACAATCCGATGATTATTTCTGGCCAAAGGCCATATTTCATTAAAGATTTCCTCCAAAGATTTACCTATGGTTTGTTTTGTCGTGACTCAGCATAGTGAAAGCGCGCTCTCACTCTGTCTTCGCTACTCCAAAACATCT
>NZ_NPIZ01000033.1:0-2338 GCF_002251185.1 Prevotella sp. P5-126 | reverse complement strand
TACTCATATAAGAAAGAGAAATAAGAAAAGATAATAATAATGATGTTTTTATAAGGTGTGCCCCAATACGGCACACCTTTCTTATATCTTTGCATCGTGAACTATAAAGATGTAACGATATGACAGTATCAGAATTATTTAAGAAGTATGACTTTGAAAGCATACTACCGCATTTAAATCACCTCTTTATGGTGAATAGTGGGCGGCATTTCTCTGACGCGAGTATTGAGGTGTTCAGAGGTCTTTATAAAAAATGGACCGAATGTGAGACACAATCTACGAATCGCCATATCCGACTTGTATCTCGTTGGGAGCATACAAGTCCATCCATTGATATGAATTGCCATGTTAAAGAGAAAAATGTTTTTTGCTACGCAGTAGCAGACCAGAAAGATATGATCGAAGTTTTGAGCATGAAAGTGAGAGTAGATAAAGACGTTGAAATCAGCGAGGTGGAGTTGGCAGCTGGCCTCTTTTGGGAAATGACCTATTATGGTCCTAAATAAAATGGATAGTTATACGAAATTATGTTAATACGCTCTATTGTTCAAAATAAAGTAGTATCTTTGTTGCACCAAAAATGATATATAAGAATTATGGTTAATGGATTTAAGGTTATAACCCTCTGTGGTAGCACTCGTTTCAAGGATGAATTCCTGGAAGCGCAAAAGCGTCTGACACTTGAAGGCAACATCGTTATTTCTGTGGGGCTGTTTGGCCACTCTGGTGATGATGAGGTATGGACAGAGGGTGTGAAAGATATGTTGGATCGCCAGCACCTGGCAAAGATTGACTTGGCAGATGAAATCTTTGTCATCAATGTGGGTGGCTATATTGGTGATAGCACCAGACGCGAAATCGCTTATGCAGAATTCAAAGGCAAGTCGATAACATACCTTGAGAGTTGCAGAAAGCCCAGTCTTTATGACAACTATGCTTCACTTAGTGAACTTCATGGTGCTGGAAGAATCTCTGATGAGGATTTTGAACAGGCAGGACGCGACTTTGACAAAAAGCGTAAAGCGGCTATTGCTGAATATAATGCTTGCCAAGGCCCTTGGCCCTATCAGTGGAAAAACATCGATGCTGTTGTTTGTGGAATATTGCAGCAACATGGCCTTGTTTCCGTTGATTACCATGACCTCAAAGACCTCTACGATGCAGATTGCGTATATGAAGCTCGCATCAAAGGAAAGGGATCCAACGTTGAAGAACAAATTCAAAGCATCATTGACGCTATCAGAAATGAATACTTGGCCCAACTACGTTCCTCAAAGAAAGTCGTTGTAACGTTATGTGGTTCGTCTGATCTCTCAGGCTTACTTGAAAAACTAGCCGATTGCATGGATGGCTTGAATGTTGTTTGGCAGACAAGGAAACTCCATATTAATGCTAAAGGTTGTATGGAAATATCAATAGTAATAATTTAATAACACAGAGGGTGAAATGAATAACGAGCAAAATAATATTCAAGCTAAACTTGAGAAATGGGCAGAAGATACAGTGAAAGCGTACCATCAGATAGCAACTCGTGATGATGTAAATATTGCATATTATACACAATCTGATCTCTCTTTGCTTTCAGAAGAGCCCGAATTGATGATAGTCGGAATTAATCCAGGCAATCCATATGGTATAACTCCATACACAGAACAATGCAAAAACAAGAATTGGTCATACTTGTACAATAATCCACTCGACAAAAATCATCTTTGGAAAGGTAATTATTGCAAAGAAGAAGGGAAAACATCATCCTGGGACAATCATAAAAAATGGAAATATTGGGCAGGGCTAAAAAGTTGCTTGTCTCAGACAGCACTTTCAACTGTTATAAATGATGATAGTAAGATTATTGTAACGAATGCATCATTCTTCAGTACGGAAAAAGCTGATGGAATTAGTGAGTCCTTATTGACAGAGACAATCCCATATACACTTGACTTAATACATATAACAACCCCTAATAATATAATTTTTCTAAGTGGAAAGAAATGCTTTGAAAGACTCTGTCGCTTGTCGAAGTCTTCCCAACTATTCCAGTTTGAGTACAAGCATATCTGTGGAAATATATTTGTAGGTATTTTGAACAAAAAATACTGTATTGGTATTCCGCATCCTGCTTATAAAACGAATGAAGAAATAAAACTTGTCGCCTCAGTTCTTCCTTCTCTATTAAAAGTTTCAAATTATGAAAACATTGACGTTGAGTTAATTCGTAAAAGATGTGCTAAACAAATTAAAGAATACGAAGATAGAATTTACAACCATAAGAAATCTAATAATAAGCAAGTTAAGATCTCGAATATAAAGAGTATTGTTCAACAAGTAACATCTTCAA